>SBAV01000297.1 GCA_005239965.1 Methylobacter tundripaludum | reverse complement strand
TTCATGAAAATTCAATTAGAAAAATTGGGCATAATCGGCACATTCTTAATGGCGTTAGCGACAGCCGCACCGTGTTGTTTGCCTTTGTTGGCGACAACGGGAGCGGCTCTTGGTTTAAGCATTTTCTTGCCTTATCAGGAATATCTTAATTATGTTCTGCAAGGTTTTGTTATTTTGGTGCTGGTAGGTCATTTTATAGCTTATTCTAAGCACCATAATCACTGGCTTTTATTGTTAAGCCTTGTCAGTGCTGCCGGTATTTTTATAGGTTATAACTTTTATTATTCAGCCAATATTATTTACCCTAGCTTGCTGGGTTTAGGTATTTCGGCAATATGGCATTATTTTATCAATCGTAGCGATAAAGCAACTTGTTCAACTAAAAACATAATATTGGAATCGATTATTACTTGCCCGCTTTGTGGTTTTCAGAAAGCCGAGATAATGCCGATTGATTTTTGTTTGTTTTTTTATGAATGTTTGAGCTGTAAAGCATTGTTAAAACCCAAACAGGGTGACTGTTGCGTTTTTTGTTCGTACGGAAGCGTGAAATGCCCACCGGTACAAACGAATTCGTGCCTTTGCTATTAATGGGAAAGTTAAAAATAACCCATTACCATTACACACAAAGAAGGCGGCGCATATGTCTCATTCTGTCCTGAATTGGATATTGCCAGCCGCAGCGATATTTTGATGAACCCAATATTTCTTCAATGGAGATTGCGTTGTGAATAACAAATACACAGCAGTAATAAAACAGGATGGTGATTGGTGGTTAGGGTGGATTGAAGAAATCCCAGGCGTTAACTGCCAGGAAGCCACACACGATGAATTAATAGAGACTTTAAAAATTACGCTTAAAGAAGCCTTGGATTTTAATCGTGAAGAAGCTTTATCGAATGCAGGGTTAAATTATCAAGAAGAACTTATTGCATTGTGAAACGTTCTCAATTAATCAGATATTTGTTAGCACAAGGCTGCGTATTGTTACGTGAAGGTGGGCGGCATTCATGGTGGCATAATCCAGAACAAAATAAACGTTCGGCAATACCTAGGCATACTGAAGTTAAGGATATTTTAGCGAATAAAATTTGTAAAGACTTGGGTATAAAGCCTATTAAATAATGTGATAGGTGTAATCGTTAAATAGTGTTACCACCATTAGTAAATAACAGTGCTCGAATCAAAATAATGCAACGAGAATATTAGAAAAGAGGCTTGGAGTCGATCTAAGGATTGATGGCGGTTTTGTGGGATGCCAGTATATTTTTCCATTATTTTTTAATTTGTTAAGGAAATAATAATGCTTGAAACGACAGCGACTAAGTTACGAAAGAACTTACCTAAGGAAATTGAACCTTGTTTTAAAGATCATGAGGCTTTGCATGTTAAACAACGTGACGGTAACGACTTCGTGATTATCAGTGCCGAAGACTGGCGAGCCATTGAAGAAACGTTGTTTCTTAATCAAATTCCTGGCATGGTTGCCAGTATTCATGATGCCGCCAGTGAATCGTTGGATAAAGGCATTAGTTTTCAGGATTTGGACTGGTGACTTGGCAAATTATTTTGAGTCGTCAAGCTATCAAAGACACCAAAAAAATTGCCCAAACAGGCTTGAAACCACAGGCCGAAAAATTATTGGAGCTTTTGACTGAAAATCCTTACACGACACCGCCACCTTGTGAAAAATTAATTGGCAACTTGCAAGGCTATTATTCCAGACGTATCTCCATTCAACACCGCTTAGTTTATCGTGTTATTGAAACAGAAAAAGTAGTTCATGTTTTGCGAATGTGGACACATTATGAATAATCCTTCGGTTAATAAACGTTAAAAAACAATTGGAACTCTCATGCTCAGTATTAAAGATTTAACCGTCAACGTTAACGACAAACAGATTCTTAAAGGTATTAACCTTGAGATTAAGGCAGGCGAAATCCACGCCATTATGGGGCCTAACGGTTCCGGTAAAAGCACTTTGTCGCATATCTTGTCGGGCAAGGCCGGATACGAAGTGACGGGCGGCACAGTGACTTATCAAGGTAAAGATTTGCTGGAGATGGCTCCTGAGCTCAGGGCAAGGGAAGGCGTTTTCCTTGCCTTTCAATATCCAGTGGAAATTCCTGGTGTCAGCAATATTTATTTGTTGAAAGCGGCGCTGAATGCTATCCGTAAGCATCATGGCTTGTCGGAAGTTGATGCGATGGATTTTTTGACTTTGGTTAAACACAAGGTTAAATTGCTGGAGATGGATGAAAAATTTCTGTACCGCGCCGTTAACGAGGGCTTTTCCGGCGGTGAAAAGAAACGTAACGAAATTCTGCAAATGGCCATTTTGGAACCTAAACTGTGCATCCTCGATGAAACTGATTCCGGCTTGGATATTGATGCCTTAAAAGTGGTTGCAGAAGGCGTTAACTCCTTGCGTTCCAGCGACCGCGCTTTTTTGATGATTACTCATTACCAACGGTTGTTGGATTACATCAAACCTGACTTTGTGCATGTATTGGCTCACGGCCAGATTGTGAAATCTGGCGGCCCTGAATTGGCCTTGGAACTGGAAGAAAAAGGCTACAGTTGGGTAGAAAATCAGGTGGCAGCGTAATGAGCACTGTAACAAACAGCCGCTATGTGGCCGAATATGATGCGTTAGCGCCAATCTTACCAGGGCAAGCTTTGCCGTGGTTGCAGCAATTAAGAAAAGATGCCTTGGAGAAATTCTCGGCACACGGTTTTCCGTCACCGCGTGAAGAAGAATGGCGTTATACCAATGTGTCTGCTATAGAGAAAAAGCTATTTGTTCCTTCGATAACTTTAACGGCAAGCCATGTCGATAAAGATTGGCTGAAATCGCAGCAACTGGAGGGTGCTTGGTCAGTTGTATTGATCAATGGCCATTTTTCCTCAGAGCATTCTTTATTAGACGGCTTACCTGAGGGAGTGTCCATTATGGGCATGGCAGATGCATTGGCAGGGGCGAAAGATGTTTCGCCTCTACTGGGTCAGTCGGTTAATAATGCTGAGCACAACTTGGTCGCTTTTAACACTGCATGGTTTACCGATGGCGTATTTGTACATGTTCCTGCCAAACAGGTTTTAATGAAGCCTATACAACTACTGCATATTGTTACCGAAGCCGATGTTATGGCAATAACACGCAACCTAATCCTTGTTGATGAAATGGCGGAGGCTCAAGTCATAGAAACTTTTGCCGGGACAGATAATGCCTATCTGACAGCCGCCGTCACTGAAGTATTTGTGGGCCAAAATGCACAGCTAACGCTCACTAAAATGCAGGTTGAGTCTGAAAAAGCCTACCATTTCAGCGGTACTTACGTTAAACAGGCCAAAGATGCCCGGTTTAACCATCACAATTTTGTTTTTGGTGGTTTGTTGGCGCGCTGCGATATCCACTCCGATCTGGATCAGGCTTCTGAATGTGAATTGAATGGTTTGTATCTGGGCGTAAAACGCCAGCATTTGGATAACCATACCCGTATCAATCACTTAAAGCCCCATGCCATCAGTCGGGAAATGTATAAAGGGGTGTTGGATAATCGGGCGCGGGGGGTGTTTCAAGGGCGAGTGATTGTGGCTCAAGATGCACAGAAAACCGATTCGCAAATGAATAACCGTAACTTGTTATTGTCGGATGATGCCGAGGCCGACACCAAGCCGCAGTTAGAAATCTACGCCGATGATGTCAAATGCGGGCACGGGGTGACGGTGGGGCAATTGGATGAAAAATCGATTTTTTACCTGCAATCACGGTGTGTTGATGAAGAAACCGCCCGTAACATGCTGACTTTTGCCTTTGCGAACGAGATGGTCGATAAGATCAAGATTAAAAGCCTGCACGATAAGGTTTTAGAGCAGGTGTTAATGCGCTTCCCGCAGGAAGGCATTGAAAAGAGTTGGTTATAAAAAAGGCAAAAGGGGAAAGGTTCAATGCGGAAAAGTATTTTCTTAGCACCTATAAAATATCCGCCATACGAATGCTGATGTCGGTAAGTTGCGATAAGGTAATGCTGTCGCCGCTGTAAAGGGTGGTTTTTTCGGCATACACTTCACCGTGGGGTTTGCGGTACACTTCCAGACAGACATCGTTCAGGTTTACCAGCCAGTATTCGGGGATGTTGTGGAGTGCATACAAACGCAATTTCTGATTTTGGTCGAATTTTAGAGACGAGTCAGCAATTTCGATAAGCAGCAAGACATCATCAGCATTGGGATGGCGTGTTGTATAGGAAGTGGTATTTGGCTTTAATAACATAAAATCTGGTTCGGGTTCGGACAAATCGCCGAGTTGGAGTGGATTTTGAGCGTTAATTAATGCCTTGTTCGCAATGTGTGGCGCAAAAAGATTAATGAGACGAATAACATGTCCAGCATGATTAAAGCCTATCGGTGCCATATCTAAAATTTCTCCGTCTATGAGTTCTAAGCGGCTTCCATGTGGAAAAATATTAGCTTCGCCCAATCTGCGCCATTCATCAAGGTTGGTCAAGTGTTTGGTAGGATTAACAGTAGCCATGAGTGCAAAAACCTAATTAGAATCAAATGCAAATATAATGCGTTGTGAGTGAATAAGCAACACATCAAAATCTGAAAAAACAAAACTATGACAAATTTCCCTGTAGCAAAAATTCGCGCTGATTTCCCCATTTTGGCGGAAAAAATCCGTGGTAAAGATTTGGTTTATCTCGATAATGCCGCCAGTAGCCAAAAGCCCAATGCCGTTATCGACAGCATCAGCAACTTGTACCGTTATGATTATGCTAATATCCATCGTGGTGTCCATACCTTAAGCGTGCGTGCAACAGACAAGTTTGAAGCTGCACGGGAAAAACTGAAAAGCTTCATCAATGCGGCCAGCAACAAGGAAATTATTTTTGTGCGTGGAGCGACAGAAGCCATCAACCTGGTTGCGCAGACTTACGGTAAAGCCAATATTAAAGCCGGCGACGAGATTTTAATTACCGCAATGGAACATCATTCCAACATTGTGCCTTGGCAAATGCTATGCGAGCAAACCGGCGCGGTGTTGAAAGTTGCGCCGATTAATCTGCAAGGCGAATTGCTATTTGCTGAGTTTGAAAAATTGCTTACTGACAGAACGCGTCTGGTGTCGGTTGCCCATATGTCCAATGCTTTGGGTACGATCAACCCGGTTAAAAAGATCATAGCGCTTGCCCATGCTAAAAATATTCCGGTGTTGCTGGATGGCGCGCAAGCTATCCCACACATGGCCGTGGATATGCAGGATTTGGATTGCGATTTTTATGTTTTTTCAGGGCATAAGCTGTACGGGCCTTCTGGTGTTGGTGTGTTATACGGCAAGCAAGCTTTGCTGGAAGCTATGCCGCCCTATCAAGGCGGCGGTGATATGATCCGCAAAGTGACCTTTGAAGCGACTGAATATAATACGCTACCTTACAAATTTGAAGCCGGCACACCGAGTATTGCTGATGTGGTAGGTTTGGGTGTGGCTATCGATTATTTGAATGAAATCGGCATGGATGCCATTGCGATGTATGAAGCGGAATTGTTGGATTATGCGACTGAAAAGGCCAGGCAAATAAAAGGCTTAAGAATTATCGGCGAAGCGGCGGAAAAAGGCGCAATCCTGTCTTTTGTGCTGGATAGAATACATCCGCATGACATAGGCACCATGCTGGACAGTTTGGGGATTGCCATCAGGGCAGGGCATCATTGTGCTATGCCGGTCATGGATTTTTACGGCGTACCTGCAACGGCAAGGGCTTCGTTTGCCATGTATAATACCAAACAAGAGATTGATGTGTTGATGGCGGGTATTTCAGATTTGATTGAGGTTTTTGGCTGATGAAGCAAAGTGTTGTAATTTTCTTTTTATTAAGTTTTTAACGGCAATTATGTACCATCCTCTGGATAGCAAAGACATTGAAAGCGAATTAAGCTATGCCTATTTACATGCGGTAGCTTCTGCAAAAGGTATAAATTGCAAATTAGCAAATAGACATGAAGATAATCGCTGTATTGATGCTACTTTGACTTGTTGGGAACATTTCGAAGGTAGCTATAAGGAAGAGATAGATTTAAAAATACAATTAAAGGCTACAATCAAAGAGTCTTCAAATTCAGAGTCACATTTGTCTTATTTTTTTAAAGGAGTAAAACAATACGATTTTTTGCGAGAAGAAACTAAAAGCATACATCGTTTATTAGTCGTGTTGTTTTTGCCTTCTAAACAAGAAGAATGGTTAAATGTTAGTCCAGAACAATTGATCTTAAAAAATTGTGCCTATTGGGTTAGTTTACGTGGTGCTGATGTTTGTAGCTCTACCACAGGGACAACGGTCTATCTACCTAAAGAGCAAACACTGACTCCTGATAACCTATTCTCGGTGTTCGAAAAATTGTCAAAAAATGAACCATTAACCTATTCAGTGCCATGACTAATGATAATTTCGACACAATTGCACCTACCGATTTGCGAGATTTTTTAAAAGCAAGAGGCTGGTCATTAATTGAAGAGGCCATTAAAGATGGTCTGTACGCGCTAAATAATGACCAATATAAGCGTAGGCAATTGATTTTTCCTATAGATGATAGCGCCGCTGATTACGCGAATTGTGTAGAAACCGTCATTAGTAAATTAGTAGAGATAGAAAATACTACATTTCGTACTCTTATGGCCGAATTATCAGAAATGAAGGATGATGCCATTGGTTTTCGTATTGTTGGCCATCGTGATGAAACTGCTTTTATTCCACTTAATTACGCAGTAAAAGCAATTAATGGGGCTAAAGATATGTTGTTGTCAGCAGCATGCAGTGTATTAAAACCGCAAATTTATCATCCTAAAATGAATCGGCGGGAAGCGCAACAATTAGTAGATAAATCGCGATTTAGACATACAGAAACAGGTAGTTTTATTATTAAAGTATCTACTCCAGTGAAAGCAATGGATTTGCAAGTAGATGTTTTTGATCGCACCCCATTTGTACGACAAGCGACATTGATTATTAACCATTCTGTATCTCAATTGGTTGAAGCCATTCAAACTGACAGAATGGAGCAGCTAGTGACAAATGTAAAAAAGGAGGCAACCCCATTCTTGTCATCTAATATTTGTAAAGCTTTAATAAATTTTCAAGATGAAAATGGCGAAGCTGATTTATATCTAAATTTCAAGTGGGCAAGCATTATCAATAAACCATTGGATGCTAGAAATACAATCAAAATACAGCATGATTATTACAGTCGTATTGAAGAAATTCGGCAAGAATTGAAAAATCAGGAAAAAGATAAGGAAGATACTTTCTTTGGTACAGTAGAAGCATTAGCCGGTGATTTAGACGAAAGTGAACAAAGAGCGGGGGATGTATTATTGGATCTTTATCAGCAAGAAGGAAATATTCGCGCAAGGGTAAACTTAAAGGCTGAATGGCATAATGTAGCAATTGAAGCTTATAAAAATGCAGGGCATATCATTGAGGTCAAGGGGAAGATCGTAACGGGCAACCAACCTAGAATAATGAAGGATGTTACTTCATTTAGAATAATGAAATAACTTAAAAATATAGTTGTCTGTTGAGTTTTTGCTACCAATGTAGGTAGAAACTATCCTTAAAATTTTCACGGAATAAATAATGTTTGAAGACCTACGCGACCTCTACCAGGAAGTCATTTTTGACCACAACCGCAATCCGCGCAATTTTCGCGTTATGGATAATGCCGACCGTAAAGTGGATGGGTTTAATCCCTTATGCGGTGACCGCCTGACGCTGTTTCTGAAAATGAGCGGTGATATTATTGAAGATGCCAGTTTTCAGGGGTCGGGGTGTGCCATTTCTACAGCATCGGTGTCGTTGATGACTGAGATTATTAAAGGCAAAACCGAAGCCGAAGCTGAGCAACTGTTTGAGATTTTTCATAAGATGACCACCGGCAAAGACGAAGAAATCCAGCTGGAAGCCGTTGGCAAGCTGGCAGTTTTGGCGGGTGTCCGAGAATATCCGGCACGGGTAAAGTGTGCGACTTTGGCTTGGCATACTTTGGATGCCGCGTTAAAAAACCAACAACAACCGGTGTCTACTGAATAATTTTTTCCAGAAGGAAGAGGTGGCGATGTATCGATCTTTGTCTTTTATGCTAATGGCAGCATTGGGAATAACCGCTTGCGCCAATACGCCTTCAACACAGAATACTGTTTCAGGGTTGCGACCTTATTTACCGATTGAGATTAGTGTTCAAGGTGATAACAGCGGCAGTTTACCGGCTTTTCCGGTAAGTGGTGATTCCGGTAATTACCGGGCTTATTTGCAAGCCGTCCCCAACGAGCGCTATAAGCTTCGAATAAGCAATAATTCCGATCAGCGGGTAGGTATTGTGATCGCGGTGGATGGGCGCAATATCATAAGTGGACAAAAATCGTATTTGTATAACACCGAGCGCATGTATATTTTGGAACCTCATGCCAGTTCAGAATACGAAGGCTGGCGCACCGGGGCCAATCAAGTTAACCGGTTTTATTTTACCGAAGCCAGTAATTCTTATGCGGCGGCATGGGGTGATAATTCAGCAATGGGTGTTATTGCTATGGCGGTTTATCCCGAGCGTCCACGTCCAGAAGTGATGAATCAACTACCAGAAGTGGCGTCGGGGGCTGCTGACAGGGCTATGGCGCCTTCAGCTCCCTACAAAGGAAAAGCGGCTCCAGGTACTGGATTTGGTGAAACAAACTATTCGCCAAGTCAGCTTGTCAGTTTTGAACCCCTTCCTGATGCCCTCGAAAAAGTATTCTTGAAGTACGAATGGCGCGAGACTTTGTGTCAGAAAAAAATCATCTCAGCGTGTCAAAATCCGTCACAGACCCATGAAAATAGATTCTGGCCCGACAACAATGGCTATGCGCCACCACCGCCGCCACGTCGATACTAGGCCATGCATCAGAGAGTGACGGATGCAGTATGACTGGCAAAGGCTGGTGGCGGTTCTTTACGAAGGGCAGGGCGATATTACTGCATTTCAGCAATTGGCGGCCAACCTGGATATCCCATTGCTTTTGGGCTCAGGGCTTAAACCACGATCGGAGCTGCTATTTTTTCTAAGTTGGCGCGACGGCTGTTTAAAGCTGCTCGATAAAGAACTGCTGAAAAAAGGTGGCTTGACGGTTGATATTGAGCCGCGTCCGGGTGAGCAACGTTCATGGCCTGCACCTAAAGACGGTGTGTTAGCGCAAGCGCTGGGGCGTAAAACCAGAACCGTGGTCGATGCAACCACAGGCTGGGGGCAGGACAGCCTGCATATTTTTCGTATGGGTTACGATGTCTTGTGCATAGAGCGCTCGCCTGTGATGGCTACCTTGTTGGCAGATGGTTTTTCCAGGCTAGCACAACAGGATTGGATGCAGAAACTCAACTTACATCCCCCGCAGTTACTCACCGGTAATGCTATCGACTTGCTGTCTGGCCTGGACAATCCACCTGATTGCATCTACCTTGATCCTATGTTTCCACCCAAGCGCAAAAAATCGGCTTTGGCCAAAAAATCCATGGCGGTACTGCGCGATCTATTAGGCGACGACCAGGATAAGGAACAGCTGTTTTCGGCGGCATTGCAGGCAACTTCTAAACGGGTTGTGGTGAAAAGTCCCGATTATGCCGAACCTTTGGGCAATGCACCAGATGAAAGTTTCCATGGCAAATTATTGCGTTATGATGTTTATTTTAAAAGGTGACAGATGTCTGACTGGATAGAGGTAGTGGATGAAAATGCCCTGGAGAATGGCCAACATACTGTTGTTGACGTTGATGGAGCAGAAGTTGCCGTCTTTAAAATTGACGGCCAGTTTTATGCGATTGAAGATGTATGTAGCCACGATGGCGCAGAAATCGCCAGCGGGGAATTAGAGGGCGATGAGATTGTTTGTCCACGCCACGGTGCCAGGTTTTGTGTGAAAACTGGTAAAGTATTGTGCGCACCTGCCTACGAAGATATTGACTGTTTTCCGGTGCGTGTTGAAAAAGGCACGGTGCAAGTGAGGGATGATCGTTGGGATTAGATTCGCGCCTCTATAATGACGGATTAGGGAAATGAAATTACACGATGACAAACTGCGTGCGTTAGGGCTGGCGGTCATTCAGGTAGAAACACAGGCTGTTGCGGCGCTCGCAGAGCAGATCAACGCTGAATTTGTCAGTGCCTGTAAGTTGATGTTCAAGTGTGCCGGGCGGGTTGTGGTGACTGGCATGGGCAAATCAGGGCATATTGCCGGAAAAATTGCCGCCACTTTGGCCAGTACCGGAACGCCCGCTTTTTTTGTGCATCCGGGTGAAGCCAGTCATGGTGATTTAGGGATGATTACCACACAGGATGTCGTATTGGCGCTGTCCAATTCCGGTGAAACCGAAGAGATTGTCAAAATCCTGCCGATCATCAAACGCTTGGGCGTACCCTTGATTGCCATGACCGGTAATCCGTTATCGATGCTGGCTAAAGAAGCCACGGTTCATATCAACGTCAGCGTTGCTCAAGAAGCCTGCCCATTGGGGCTTGCGCCAACTTCCAGCACGACAGCGGCCTTGGTGATGGGCGATGCCTTGGCCGTATCCTTGCTTGAAGCACGGGGATTTACCCGTGATGACTTTGCGCTGTCGCATCCTGGCGGCAGTCTTGGTAAGCGACTATTGCTTAGGGTTAGTGATATTATGCACGTAGGCACAAACATTCCAGTAGTGCCTGCAACGGCGCTTATTAGTCGTGCCTTATTGGAAATGACCGAGAAAAAGCTGGGCATGACGGCTATTGTCGATGATGCGCATCGGGTGGTGGGTATATTTACCGATGGCGATTTACGGCGCATGTTGGCAAAAAGCCTGGATATTCATCAGACTATGATTGCAGAAGTGATGACGGCTGATTGTACGGTGATCAGTGCCGATATTTTGGCTGCCGAGGGTATGCAGGTTATGGAGCGAAAAAAGATAAATGCCTTGATTGTCGTGGATGAAGAACAACGGGTGGTAGGCGCATTAAATATGCATGATTTGATTCGGGCGGGTATTATTTGAAGACACAGGCAGGAACAATAAAAAAGGCAAATGTTTGGCAGAAAGCGAAAAAGCTCAAGCTTTTGATTCTGGATGTCGATGGCGTATTAACCGATGGCCGCTTGTTTTTTGATAATCAGGGCAATGAATACAAATGTTTTCATGCGCGTGATGGACACGGTATCAAGCTATTACGGCAAACAGGCGTGGAAGTGGCGGTGATTTCTGGCCGTAAATCCAACTCCGTAGCCTTGCGGATGCAAAGCTTGGGTATTGAACATGTGTACCAGGGGTTTGAAAATAAAATTGCCGCATTTGATGAAATTATTGAAAAAACAGGCATAATGCCCGAACAAATGGCGCATGTAGGCGATGACTTACTGGATTTGCCGATCATGAGCCGGGTTGGCTTGGCGATTGCTGTCAATGATGCCAATTTTGCCGTTAAACAACGCGCCGATTGGTGTACTACTTTGCCGGGTGGCCTAGGCGCAGTGCGGGAAGTGTGCGACCTTATTATGCAGGCACAAGGCAGTTTTGATGATGTGTTGAAGATGTACTTGAAATGAGTTATCTGGAAGGAAAATACAGCTATGTGGTTGTGGCGGTCATCGCTTTGCTGAGTTGGTGGCTGGTTAAGTTGACGGTGATCGACTTGCTCGGTAAGCGTGAAGCGGTAGCGCATAGCCCGGATTATTTTAGTAGTAGCTATACCAAATGGGAAATGGCGAAAACCGGTGAGTTAAAAACCAAGTTGCTTGCTGATAAAATGGTACATTATAAGGATGATGGTACGCACCATCTGGATAAACCCGTGATGACTTTTTATAATGCAAAGACGCCGCCTTGGGTGATTCAATCAGAAACCGGTATTGTTTCAGCCGATGGTAAAACGGTATTTTTAAATGGCAAAGCCGTCGTGGATAGGGCAAAGGCGGAAGGTGTCAGTCCTTTGACCATTAATACCAGTAACTTGAAAGTAAAGCCGGAAATCAGTTATGCCGAAACTGCCGATTGGGCGGAGTTGATTAGCTTGCCTCAACGTACCACAGGCATCGGAATGAAGCTGGTTTATGCCGAACCGATTCATGTGGAATTGCTCGCCAAAGTGCGGGGACATTATGAAACCAAAAAATAATAAGCTAACCTTTCTTTTTAGCATTGCCCTTTGTGCCGGACTGTATGGCATGAATGCCCATGCGTTGGACACTGATTCTGATCAACCGATAACCATTGATTCGAATACTGCGACCTATGATGATAAAACCGCCACCAGTATTTACACCGGTAACGTGGTTTCCATACAGGGCAGTATTCATGTTAACTCGGATAAGCTGGTCGTTTATTTTAAGGATGGTGATGCCGAAAAGCTGGTGTTTACCGGTAATAAGGCAAAATTCAGGCAAACGCCCAACGTGGGAGCCAAGGACATTACTGGCGAAGCTTTGACCGGAGAATATTATCCGAAAAAAAACCTACTGGTCTTGATTGATGAAGCGACGGTTTGGCAAGGTAATGGCGCCTATTCCAGTAAAATCATCGAATATGACAGCAAAAATGCTGTCGTCAAAGCCGGGGAAAAATCATCTGATTCCAAACGGGTGCATGTTGTTCTGCAACCCAAAGAAAAAGACCGGGCGAAACCGGCTCCATAAGCTATGACAAGACTCGCGGCGACACAGTTGGTTAAAACCTACAACGGGCGTAATGTTGTTGATGGCGTTTCTTTGCATATTGATACCGGCGAAGTGGTCGGTTTGCTCGGCCCTAATGGTGCAGGCAAGACCACCGGTTTTTATATGTTGGTGGGCCTGATTAAGGCTGATGCCGGTGATATTTTGCTGAATGAGACTATAATTACCTATTATCCCATGCACATTAGGGCAGCCAATGGCATAGGTTATTTGCCGCAGGAACCTTCGGTGTTTCGAAAGTTAACAGTGGCGGATAATTTGCGTGCGGTGATGCAAATCCGATCCGGTTTGAGCGAAGGCCAAATAGAATTGGCCATTGAAGAATTGCTGGAGGAATTTCATATCACGCACCTGCGTAATCAGGTGGCGTTGAGCTTGTCAGGTGGCGAGCGGCGGCGGGTGGAAATAGCCCGGGCATTGGCTACGCATCCCCAGTTTATCCTGCTGGATGAACCTTTTGCTGGAGTTGATCCCATATCGGTTGAGGATATCAAAAAAATCATACAGCACCTGAAACAACGCGGTATTGGTGTACTGATTACTGAACATAATGTGAGGGAAACCTTGGCTATTTGTGACAGGGCCTATATCATCAACAATGGTCGGGTCATTGCTGAAGGTGGCGCTAGTGCTATTGTGGCTAACGAGGAAGTCCGTAAAGTGTACCTGGGTAATAACTTTAGCCTTTAAGATAAAACCGTTAAATATACTGATGAAAAAATGAAACAGTCCATACATCTACGCTTAGGTCAACAACTGACCATGACGCCGCAACTCCAGCAGGCGATCAAATTGTTGCAGATGTCGACCTTGGATTTGCAGCAGGAAATTCAGCAGGCACTTGATTCCAACATGATGTTGGAAATCGAAGAGGATGACAATACGTTTCAGGTCGTCCCAAGCGATGAGATCAAAACCGAAAACCCCGAGACCCTGCTGGCAGGGGAAGGGATACAAATGGATATCCCGGATGAACTGCCGGTAGATTCTTCCTGGGAAGATACCTACGAGCAAGCTTTGGAAGCGGGTTCCAGTAATGCCGAGACTGTGGAGTTTGAATCACAACGTAGTGGCGTTGCCACCTTGCATGAACATTTGCTGTGGCAGTTGGAATTGACCCGTTTTTCAGAGCGCGATCATGCCATTGCAATGGCCATTATTGATTCCATAAATGAAGATGGTTATTTGATGATGTCCCCTGATGAAATTTATCAGGGTTTACAAAACCAGATGGATGACATTGAGCTTGACGAAGTCAATGCCACTTTACATAGGGTGCAGCAATTTGATCCTACTGGTGTGGCGGCGCTTGATTTAGGCGATTGTTTGCGTTTGCAGTTGGCGCAATTGCCGGATACAACGCCCTATAAGGCGGAAGCTGTAGTGGTTGTGTCCCAGTACTTGAATTTATTGGCTAGCCATGACCGGACGAAATTGATGGCGGCTACCCGCTTGAACGAGCGCCAGTTAAATGCTGTTGTAGCCTTGATCAGAAGCCTAGATCCTAAGCCGGGTGCCAAGATACATGAATCCGATTCCGAATATGTGATTCCTGATGTGTATGTCATTAAGCGCAATGGC
This sequence comes from Methylobacter tundripaludum, assembly GCA_005239965.1. Classification (GTDB taxonomy): domain Bacteria; phylum Pseudomonadota; class Gammaproteobacteria; order Methylococcales; family Methylomonadaceae; genus Crenothrix. Next base: position 6,499 of record SBAV01000297.1, on the reverse strand, counting down.
GTATGGCAGGTGAGCCTTAATCCCGAAATTGCGCCCAAGCTTCGGATTAATCCTTTCTATTCCACGCTCATCAAGCGGGCGGATAACAGCAAGGACAATGCATGCATGAAGGATCATTTGCAAGAGGCCCGCTGGTTTATTAAAAGTTTACACAGCCGTAACGATACCCTGCTGCGTGTTGCCCGCAGCATCGTGGCTAGACAGCAGGATTTTCTTGAAAATGGTTCCATAGCCATGAAGCCGATGGTATTAAAAGTGATTGCTGATGAGCTGTCGTTGCATGAATCGACGATTTCCAGGGTAACCACACAAAAATTCATGCATACGCCTAATGGTATAGTAGAATTTAAATACTTTTTCTCCAGTCATGTTTCAACTGACGAAGGGGGGGAGTGTTCATCTACAGCTATCAGGGCGTTTATTAAAGAGCTGGTGAGCAACGAAAATCCAGCAAGGCCCTTAAGCGATGACAAGATGGCTAAATTATTACAAGAAAAGGGCATTAATGTGGCCAGAAGGACGATTGCAAAGTACCGCGAGGCCATGTTGATCGCACCGTCAAACGAGAGAAAGCGTATTTTGTAGTTCAAAGTGCGTCTCAATTCATTAACAAATAAGGAGTGTATTCCATGCAAGTCAGCATTACAGGCCATCATCTTGAAGTAACCGAGTCTTTGAAAGCATATGTTGACGCGAAATTTGAAAAATTAGCGCGTCATTTCGATAATGTTACCGATGTGCATGTTATCTTGAGCGTAGAAAAATTGGTTCAAAAAGCAGAGGCTACTTTGCAACTTAGCGGCGCCAAGCTATTTGCCGAAGATCATCAGGAAGATATGTATGCAGCCATTGATGAAATGGTGGACAAATTGGATCGTCAAATTACAAAACATAAAGAAAAGACGGGAAGTCACCGTTAACGCTCTCAAATAGTACAAGGCTCAAGGCGCTATTTGCCTTGGGCCCTTCCAAAAAAATATGAAGCTCCTTATTGTTAGCGGTCTTTCGGGTTCAGGTAAAAGTATTGCATTGGATACTTTAGAGGACTGTGGCTATTACTGCATTGATAATCTGCCCGTGTTATTGCTGGAGGATTTCATCAGTAATGTCATGTTGGCAGACAGCAAGACTTATGCAAAAACGGCAATTGGCATTGATGCCAGGAATCAAAGTTCCAGTCTTGCCAATTTTTCAGAAAGTTTGAATTTGATTCGCAGTAAAGGCATACACTGCGAAATTATTTTTATGCAGGCTGACGAGTCCGCGTTATTAAAGCGCTACAGTGAAACACGCCGGAAGCACCCTCTTACGGATGCCAAAATACCTTTAAGAGAAGCTATAAAAATTGAAAAAGAGATGCTGAACCCTGTATCCAGAAACGCCAGCGTTGTTATCGATACCAGTCGAACCCACTATCATGAGCTGCGTGAACTGGTCAGGGAGCAGGTTGGGGAGCGAAATATCCAGCATATTTCTTTGCAGTTTCAATCTTTTGGTTTTAAGAATGGTGTGCCGTTAGATGCGGATTTTGTGTTTGATGCCCGCAGCCTGCCTAATCCGTATTGGATTCCAGAGCTCCGCCCGTTTACCGGAAAAGACCAGCCGGTGGCTGAATTCCTTAAAAACCAGGTACTCGTGGAAGAACTTTTTCATGATATCAGTTCTTTTCTTGAGCGGTGGATACCTCGATTTGAGATGGAGGGGCGAAGCTACCTGACTGTTGCCATAGGATGTACGGGCGGGCAGCATCGCTCTGTTTATCTGGTTGAGAGTCTGGGCGAGCGGTTCAAAGGGTCGTCGTTGAATGTGATTGTACGGCACAGAGATGTGCATTAAGCGATAGAGGGAAGTGGCAACCCTTTGTTTTCTTGAAGTTAACGTTCCCGTATTGTAATCCTGCGTTTTATAATGATTGACTAGAGCGGCCTAACGTTTAGGCTTTTTACCATGGTTGTCTTCCGGCAGGACGATGTTAAGCTCCAAGGTTTCTTGATGCTCATCCTGCTCAAAGTTTACAAATATGGCATCCTGATCCACATTAGCATATTTTCTGACAACATTTAACAGTTCGTCTTGCAATTCGGGTAGATAGGAAGGTTGGTGTCTGGAGGTGCGCTCGTGTGCGACCAAAATTTGTAGTCTTTCCTTGGCTAGTGAGGCTGTACTGGTCTTAGATGTCTTAAAATAATCCAGCAAGCTCATTATTTACCCCCGAAAAGCTTTCCAAAAAATCCTTTTTTATCTTCAATGAAGCGGTGTGGCTTGTCTTCTCCCAAGTAACGCGCAACAATATCTGCGTAGGCTTGTCCGGCATCACTTTTTTCATCAAGGATGATAGGGATGCCTGCGTTTGATGCATTCAAAACCGATTTTGATTCAGGAATAACACCGAGCAGAGGTAATGATAAAATTTCCTGTACATCTTCCACGCTGAGCATTTCGCCTAATTTCACGCGATCAGGTGAGTAGCGTGACAATAACAGGTATTCTTTTATAGGCTCTTGATTCTGCTCGGCTCTGCGCGATTTGCTCGACATTAATCCCAACATGCGATCTGAGTCACGTACGGACGATACTTCCGGGTTGGTGACCACAAACGCATCATCGGCAAAATACATGGCCAAATGAGCGCCTTTTTCAATGCCGGCGGGGGAGTCACAAACGATGTATTTGAAGGTTTTGGATAATTCCTCCAAAACTTTTTCCACGCCTTCCTTGCTGAGGGCATCTTTATCGCGTGTTTGTGATGCCGGCAAGATATAAAGCTGGCTACAGTTCTTATCTTTAATCAATGCCTGATGCAGGGTTGCTTCCCCATTGACGACATTGATGAAATCGTAAACAACACGGCGCTCACAGCCCATGATAAGATCAAGGTTACGCAAACCGACATCGAAATCAATGACGGCCGTTTTGTGGCCTTTTTTTGCCAGCCCCATGGCGATTGCTGCACTGGTCGTGGTTTTGCCAACGCCACCTTTGCCAGATGTTACTACTATGATTCTTGCCAATTGATGTTCCTCCAAATAATGCGGAATGACTTAAAGTTCTTTAATGACTAGAGTATAGTCTTTTAGGTAAATATGTACGGGTTTGTTGTAAATAGTTTTGGCTAAATCTTCGCTGATTTTGTAATTTCCAGCAATTGAAATAAGTTCTGCCTGTAAATGGGTGCAGAAAATACGCGCATCCGTATTGCCTTGCACACCCGCTAACGCGCGTCCCCGTAATGCCCCGTAAACGTGAATATTGCCTTCAGCCAGAATTTCCGCACCGGCACTGACTTGCGCCAATATGACCAGATCACCATGCGCATAAAGGCGCTGGCCAGAGCGGATAGGTTGTGTAATGACCATGGCCGTGGGTACCGCGTCTTTTTTTTGGCTAACATCAGGCGTGGTCTGCGTGGCTATTTGAGTTCCAGTTGCTGTCGTGCGGCTGTTGTTAGAATAAACGGGAATGCGTAAATCTAACGCCTCTTTGTTTTGTTGTAGGGTGCCGCCGCGTATACCGATGGGCAGTAAGCCTAGTTTTCGCGCTATTTCAGTAATTAAGGCAATATCAATATTAAGACTCTGTCGGGTCAGTTCTTTTAAGTCAATAATTACCGGCGAGTTTTTAAAAAACTCAGGCGCCAGCCGTATTTTGTCTTGAAGCTGTTGTTCAATAAGTTGCAGATCATTACCTGATAAAATCAAAGCGGGCACAGAAAAAGAACCACTTTTAAATTCTAATACAGGCGCGTTGTAAGCTGTTGTTTGATCGTCTGTCGACATCCCTAAATCTTCTCAGTTTATATTAATGGGATTCTAGCATTGCTCATTAAAAAAAGCATTTATCAATGTGCTAAAATTTTTGTTTTGGCGTATACCTAGGGTGATGTTTTTAAAATGAAAAAACAGAATCATAAATCAGAGTAGCAACCTCATCCAATTCCTAAAGGAAAAAGGTGAGTTTTTTGTTAAGTTTAGTGAAAATTAGCGTTACGGCAAGTTTATATTGCTTGCGGAACATTATTATTTTTTTTGCGCCATAGAAAATTGATTTCCAGCGTAACAGTATTGATGCGTCTTGCAATTATTGTTATTTTCCTTTAAGTTAGATATATATCCGTAAAGGCTAGGGGTGCTTCTTGATTTGTCTTGAGGCTGAGAGAAACCCTTTGAACCTGACCCCGGTTAATACCGGCGTAGGAAAGCCCCAACTTCCCTGCGCCTTATTGTTTTATTGTTGGAGATAAGCATGAGCGCTGTTGTTAAAGAAGTAAAGCCTACTGATGCCAGTAGTGTCAAAATTGATTCTTACCCTGCATCGGAAAAAATTTATGTACAAGGCAGCCGGCCTGACATTCAAGTTCCCATGCGCAAGATTACCCTCTCCGATACGCCCGTCCATTTTGGTAGCGAGAAAAATCCCCCGCTTTATGTTTATGATACCTCCGGTGTTTATACCGATCCCAATGTTGCCATCGATTTAAAAAAAGGCTTGGCTTCAATACGTTCCTCCTGGATTTTGGAACGCAATGATACCGAAGAATTGCCAGGCCCCAGCTCAGAATTCGGTCGTCAGCGTCTGACAGACACCGCAACAGCGCACCTGCGTTTTGAACATATCCGCAAACCGCGCCGTGCCAAAGCTGGTCACAATGTTTCACAAATGCACTATGCGCGTCAAGGTATTATTACCCCTGAAATGGAATTTATTGCCATCCGCGAAAACCAGAAAATGGATGAAATGCGGGATTTGTGGAAAGGCCAGCACCCCGGTTTTTCGTTTGGTGCATCGATACCTGATGTTATCACCCGCGAATTTGTCCGCGACGAAGTGGCGAGGGGGAGGGCAATAATCCCCGCTAATATCAATCACCCTGAACTGGAGCCGATGATTATAGGCCGGAATTTCCTGGTTAAAATCAATGGCAACTTAGGCAATTCTGCCGTTACTTCTTCGATTGATGAAGAAGTTGAAAAAATGCTCTGGGGCATACGCTGGGGCGGCGATACCATCATGGATTTGTCTACCGGCAAAAACATCCACGAGACGCGCGAGTGGATTTTGCGCAATTCACCGGTGCCGATTGGTACCGTGCCGATTTATCAGGCTTTGGAAAAAGTTAATGGTAAAGCGGAAGAGCTGACTTGGGAAATTTACCGTGATACGTTGATTGAACAAGCTGAACAAGGCGTGGATTATTTTACCATTCATGCCGGTGTGCGCTTGCATCACGTGCCGTTAACCGCAAAACGCATGACCGGTATTGTTTCGCGTGGCGGTTCCATTATGGCGAAATGGTGTTTGGCGCACCATACCGAAAGCTTTTTGTACACGCATTTTGAAGAAATCTGTGAAATCATGAAAGCTTATGATATATCGTTTTCATTGGGTGATGGTTTACGTCCGGGTTCAATTTACGATGCTAACGATGCGGCGCAATTTGGCGAACTGGAAACGCTGGGTGAGTTGACCAAAATCGCGTGGAAACATGATGTGCAGACCATGATTGAAGGCCCAGGCCATGTGCCCTTGCACATGATTAAGGTCAATATGGAAAAGCAGCTGGAAGAATGCGGCGAAGCGCCATTCTATACCTTAGGGCCGCTGACCACCGATATTGCTCCCGGTTACGATCATATCACTTCAGCCATTGGTGCGGCGAATATCGGCTGGTACGGTTGTGCCATGCTGTGTTATGTCACCCAAAAAGAACATTTGGGCTTGCCTAACAAGCAGGACGTGCGTGAAGGTATTGTCACTTACAAAATCGCTGCCCATGCTGCCGATTTGGCCAAGGGTCATCCTGGCGCACAGGCGCGTGATAATGCGATGTCCAAAGCACGTTTTGAATTCCGCTGGGAAGATCAATTCAATATCGGTCTCGATCCTGAAAAAGCGCGGGAATTCCACGACGAGACCCTGCCGAAAGAATCCGCCAAAGTGGCGCATTTTTGCTCCATGTGCGGCCCGCATTTTTGCTCGATGAAAATCAGCCAGGATGTGCGTGATTATGCCACGGCAAAAGGCATTGAAGATGAGGCTGAAGCGTTGAAACAGGGCATGGATGAAAAATCCAAGCAGTTTCTTGAAGAAGGTGCGGATATTTATCACAAGGTTTAATGGTAAGGCGTAACTCTCTGCGACTCTTTCCTCAAAAGGGATAGGTTGGGTTAGGCGAAGCCGTAACCCAACGAACCGGACATGAGTTGGGTTACGCGATAAAGCCGCTAACCCAACTTACGGGCTTCTAGGTCGTAGCTACCAGACGAATTACAAAATTTGTAATGCCAAATCAAATCAGGCAGATAGTTTAAGCTGACGACCGGCGCGTGTTGCCAGTGTTACCAGCATATCCAGGCTAAACTTTTCCCATTTGCCACGTACCAAATCAGATACACGAGATTCCGATGCCCAACTGTTCGGCTGCCTGAATCTGTGTCCAGCCCTTTTCGACAATGGTTTCGCGTAATTTGGCCATTAATTCGGCACGCATCGCCAGTAAGGT
>SBAV01000433.1 GCA_005239965.1 Methylobacter tundripaludum | reverse complement strand
CTATGTATGTAATTGATAGTAAATAATTAATCGTTTTCAGAGCGACTATTTAAAGGTGGCTAAAATTCCGGCAAAGGTGGCGTAATTTCCGATACATGCACCAAATGAAGAAAGTTTTGTATCTCTATGATAAAAAATAAGAATTTAAAAAACATGGTTACTTATAAATACGTATAGTGGCTAAATTTCCGGAAATTTAGCCTATATGGTATGGTAGCTAAATTTCCGGAATTGGCGTTAAATAAATATATTAATATATAGTATTGATTTAATTATGTTATTTTATAAAAAATCGTTCTTTAAGCCTTTTTAAAGGTGGCTATATTTGCGGGAATTAATATTATTAAAGTGGCTAAAATTCCGGCAAAGGTGGCGTAATTTCCGGTGTAGAAGATTGTATTTTTAGTCAATATAGGTCATTGATAATTAAGGTAAATGCCATATATTCATGTTGTTGGAGTATGCTTAAAAGTGGCTAAAATTCCGGCAAAGGTGGCGTAATTTCCGGTGTAGAAGATTGTACTTTTTAGTCAGTATAGGTAATTGATAATGAAGGTAAATACAATATTCATGTTGTTGGCGCATACTTAAAGGTGGCTAAAATTCCGGTAAAGGTGGCGTAATTTCCGGTGTAGAAGATTGTACTTTTTAGTCAGTATAGGTGATTGATAATAAAGGTAAATACAATATTCATGTTGTTGGCGCATACTTAAAGGTGGCTAAAATTCCGGCAAAGGTGGCGTAATTTCCGGTGTAGAAGATCGTACTTTTAAGTGTAATTTCTCATTAGCTGCAGGTAACCATATTTTTCAATGACTTATAACTTTGAAAATTCGCTAAAATCCGAATTTTTTCTTGTCTTCAAAGAAAAAATGGCTGCGATTCGATGTTCAAGTTTTTTTAACTTGACGGAGATGAGCCCAGATAAATCAAGGTGTTTCCATCAATGGCATCTGGTGCTCTATGATGATACTTATGGCTATAACTCGGTGTTCAAGTTTTTTTAGCTTGACTGTAGCGAACCCAGATAAATCAAGGTGGTTACGCCAATGGAATCAGGCACCATGTGATAGCGCGTACGGCTGCACACCCTGATTTAATGGGATTTTCTAAAATCAAGAATTAAAAACTTGAACATCGAGTTAAAAGAAATGCTCGCTGAAGTTTTGGATTGGGGCTAAAGCCATTCCTGGAACAAAGGATAGTTGGTATTGTTGTGTTGGAAATCTCAAGATGGTAACAAAATACCAAATGGGATTTTTGTTTGCGGTAGAAAGCAATCGCCTGGTGTTCACCGAAAAGGGCAAATAGGTACAGGTGCCGGCTCTTGAAATTCACGATAATGAGTTGTTGGTCTGGCGGCGTGATTTATTCAAGAATGTAGTGGCAGCTTCATCAATTCTTTAACTAATGGTAAAGAATATCTCAATCTACAATTTCAGGCTGCGTCAATGCGTAAGTCCTATAAAAAGTGTATATTAATAAATATTATTGCCCCAACTAAAATCAATAAGGTTTTATTATGGTACTTATAGAAAGTAATGAAGAAATAAATGCTATTGTAAAAAAACACAAAGCAATCATAAATTGTGAAAACTCGTTACCATTAGCCTCTAGAAAAATATTCAATATTTTATTATTTTTAGTAAAAGATCGGTTTGGTAAAGATTTAGAACATCAAGTTTCTGAAAACGATGTAATTGCGCTTTTAAATAAAACAGATAGGGATATAACAAGCGCAAGAATTAATTACAAGAAACTAGCGTCAACTATTATTGAATATAACATTCTAAATAGTGAGAGAGATCAACTTAATGGCGTTGGAACGATGTTAGCGCCAGCAGTTATTAATAAAACAAAGAAAACTTGGATTTTCTCTTTCCCGCCTAATATAGTTCAATGGGTTCAAGATCCTAGTTCTTTTGTATTTTTGGATATCACAACACAAGAGAGATTCAGTTCGAAATATTCTCAGGCGCTTTGGGAAATTTGTATTGGAAGTTTAGAAGATCAATCAGAGTCTTTTTTCTCGGTAACATTAGAAGAGTGCAGGATATTAATGTCAGGGAAAGAAAATAATCAAGTCTATAAAGATTTTAAGCGTCGCGTAATATCGGTTGCTCTGGATGAAATTAATGAAAAATCGATTTTACATGTTGATTTATATAAAGAAATAAAAACGGGTCGGAAGGTTAATGAGCTAGTGTTTTTTGTAAAAAGACAAGAGAATATGGAGGCAGAGTTAGTTATAGCTAATGAAAACTTATTTAAGAGGATGGTAGAGGAGTTTGGTATTATAACTAATATAGCGAAAAATCTTATTGGTCAGTATGATGATGAAATTATATTAAGAAATCTTGATTATACGGAACAACAATATAGAAAGGCTGTAAAAAATAAGAGGGAACAGTATTTTAATCTTGGGGCTTACGCAACCAGCGCCATCACAAAAAACTATGCGCCAAAACAACCAAAATTATTAACGAAAGTTATAGCAGAAAAGGAACAAAAAAAGGGGAATAAGTTAAGTGTAATTGCAATGAACAAAATGGAACGTGATAAGTTGGTTAATAGAATAACATCATTATTTGATCAAATTGATAAATCCCTTCAGGATACCTTAAAGCAGGAATTTGAAAATCATGGTATGAGGGGACCCGTACAGAAAATATTTGAGAAAGATGGTTGGTCAAGTGAGCAAACACTAAAGCATTTTTTTATATTTCTTACTTCTCAAATTGAACAAGGTCGGAAAGGACAGGGATATGATCAGATTAATATTTTGATTAATAAAAAATCCAAATAATTGGCTATAGCCAATTATTTTATAATTCATTGAATAAATAGACTTATTCATCTCCGGTGTAATCGTCAATTCCATTGCTAAAAATCAGGCCGCTTATCATGAATCCTCATTCAGCAAGTCCGGGAAATGCTTGCGCCCCACCGTACTTCTTGGGCGCCCCTCTACCGGCATAAGGATCCGTATCGGGAAAATACAGCTTTGCGTCATAGCGCAACTTTATCCTTTTGGCGAAGGTGTTGTAAAAAATATAAGTTGTTTATCTGAAAAACTATATGTCATCAAAACCCAACATAAGCCTAATTTTCATTCCTAATCAGCTTGCCATTTAAGATACCTGCAGCCACAATGATGGGAGAAAGAACAGGGCTAAAGGGGGGCGAATAAGCAAGATCTGCATTTTCAAGATCGGCACACGTCAACTTTCCAAGGAGCGCGGTTGCTGCAATATCAATCATTTTATCGACGTTACCACCGCCAATTACTTGAGCCCCCAGTAGCCTACCGTCCAGCCGATCCGCAATGAGTTTTAGGGAAAATTCTTGCCGACCAGGATAGTAACGTGCCCGGTCTGTTCCTGTCATCACAACGGACACTGGATCAAATCCCGATTCTTGCGCTGTTTGCTCTGATAACCCTGTGATAGCTACCGTCAAGTTAAAGGTCTTGAATATTGCGGTTCCGAAAACGCCGGGAAAATGGACGTTGCCGCCGGCAACATTATCCCCGGCAACACGTCCTTGCAAATTGGCTATATCCCCTAAGGGCATCCAAATCGGCATACCTGTTATTCGATTGACAGTCTCGCAGCAATCACCGGCTGCAAAAATTCCTGGTGTCTGCGTTTCCATTCTGGAATCAACGGCAATCGCCCCAGTGATACCCAATTCAATACCGGCGGCTTTTGCCAGCTCAACATTAGGCCTAACGCCGATGGCAATAACGACCAGATCTGCAGGTATCATTTTTCCGGATTTTGTTTCAATGGCAATGATCCGGCCATTTTCGCCATGCAATTTGGCAAGACCGTCATCAAGCACTAATTCGACTTGGTTTTCAAGCAAGTGGTCATGAACAAGCCGGGCCATTTCAGCATCGAATTTCGGCAAAATTCCCACCGCTTGCTCTACAATCGTGGTTTTGATTTTAAGTCCATGAAATGATTCGGCCAATTCCAGCCCAATATAGCCTGCGCCTATAATCACTGCTTTTTTAATCTGCAAAGCAGTTAACTGCGTCTTGAATCGGCCTAAATCGCTGATATTGCGTAAGGTCAGAACCCCTTCCAGGTTAATGCCTTCGACATTTGGCACAATCGGGCGTGCGCCGGTTGCCAGGATCAACCGATCATAATCAACCACCGTATCGGTATTATTTTTAAGATTTCTTACTGTGAGTTGTTGTCTTGTTTTATCGATGCCAGTGACACGGTGCCGAATAAAAATCTGGATGCCTTCTTTTGCAAAATCTTCAGGCTGACGGATAACGATTTTACGACTGTCATCAATAACACCACTGATGACATAAGGCAGGCCACAGGCGGAATAAGACACTTCGGCCTCGTCCTGGTAGATGATGATTTCGTTATTCGGGTCAACCCGGTGCGCTTTTGCTGCGGCTTTAGTGCCTGCGGCGACGCCGCCTATGATAATGATTCGCATGATTTTTCTCTTATTATTGATTATTTAAACCGCGAAGGGTTCTGTTTAACCATTCGCCATTACCTGCAAAAAAAGCCGGTTCGCCGCCGGTATGCACAAAAAGTATTCTTTGGTAATCATCAAATTGTTTGTCGCGTAGTCCGTGCAGAAAGCCGGCCATCGCTTTCCCAGTATAAACAGGATCCAGTAATATGCCTTCCGTACGACCAACCCTCTTTATCGCTTCAGCAGCTTCAGGGCTTGGGATGCCATAGCCTTGGCCAATAAACCCGCCATGTACCGGTGTGTCGGTGGCGCTAAAAGTCCAGTCCAGCCTTAAGAACGCAGCCGCTTCGGTAGCCAAATCAGCGATTTGTTGACTGGCCTGTTCAGGTTCACGGCTGACGGTGTAGCCCAGCATTTCCCAGGGCAGATTTAATAATCTTAGCCCCAGTAACCAGCCTGCGTAGGTGCCTCCGGAACCAACGGCCATCACAATTGCATCAGGCTCCAGGCTTTGGGCAAGGCATTGTTGATAAAGTTCGAAAACAGCCAGCACATGCCCCAACACACCCATAGCACAAGCGCCACCGCGCGGAATCGCATAGGGTCGATCACCTTGTTCACGCAACTCGGCTGTAATCTGATGAATATGCGTATCGACAGATGCCCTGTCATCGTCACCGGTAAAATGAAATGCACTGTTCAGCATTTGCGTTACGCGATAATTTCCGTCACTTATTGCGGGTGGTTTTCCCCAATAGACAGCTGTACAACGCATTCCGGCATGAGCCGCCACTGCCGCTGTCGCCCGGACATGATTGGACTGCACACCAGCACCGGTTATCAGCCAATTTGCATTTTTAGCCACGGCATCAGCCAACATCACTTCCAGTCCGCGTATTTTATTGCCGCCCAAACCGAAACTGATCAGGTCATCACGCTTAAGCCAGAGTTGAGTTCCGGCCAGCGTTTCAGACAATCGCTTCGCCTGCATGAGCGGGGTTGGGTAGTGGGCGAGAACGTGCCGGGGAATTTGCTGGGTGATACGTTCGACTGTTGCCTGTCGATGTTGATTGGCATCATCAGAAATCATGGCTCACCCATGTATTGAGCGAGTCTTTTCACTAAAGCAGGGTGGTAATAAACTCCTTGCTTTTGCATTTGTGCCACACACTGACTAAAGGAACCAATCCAGCCGTTTTGTTTGGCTGTGAGTAGAATTCCTAACGTCCCCACAACCTTAAGACCCAAATATTCGGCCATGTTGCGGCCTATTTTTTCATCAATAATCACCCTGTCCGCTTTCAGGTGACAAGCCATATTCAGTGTATGCTTTTCGCCTTTATCGAGCTCTAATAATACCGTTTGCTTCAAAGGTTGAGTGCTTTCGACCAGCTTTACCCATGATAAACTTTGTAACGGAGGCACTTTAATATGGCCCCCAGCCTGGCATTCTTCAGCAACTTCATAGACGACATAAACTTCACTAAATAATCTCGGCAACAAAGACAGTTGCTGAATGGAACTCAATGCAATAAATGGGGTTGTATTGGAGAAAACGATCATAACAATGATATTTCACGCTGAAAATCATCCTCATTGTCATCCAGTAAAACTGCACCCGCTTCCATTGCCAAGTATAAAAATTTGGCTCGATCCATCCCTAACCAACTCGCCGCTGTTCCAGAAGTGATTTTATGTTCTTTAAATAAATAAATCGAAGTCTGTAATTTCATTAACTCTGCAAAATGCTTGGCATCGGAATGCAGGCTCAATAAGACTTCTTGGGGGCAATCTATTTCAATCGTATTTTTCATCGCGATTCTCTGCATTAGGCTCAAAGGGATTCATGGACGGTATGAAAACCTGTCAACACGTATAACGTAACGTCGCTTTAGATAAGTCGATCTGTGCAATAACTTGGCCGACCATGTCTGCACAAACCCCCGTGCTTTGTTCAAGATCGAATAACGCTTCTATCTCATCGTTAGTCAGGATAGCGCTGATTTGCTGATGATTGATGAGGGCCTGTTTAAAGTGCCGGCCTTCGTTCTGGGCTTGCATAGATATTTCGTAGACGAGCCGATGCGCGCTTTGTTTGCCTAAGGTCTTCGCGAGGGTCAGCATCACCGCCTCGGCATGGACAAAGCCGTTCGTTGCCATGATATTGGCGTGCATACGCTGTTGATTAACCTGCAAGTCCTTGAGCAGCAGCTTGAGCAACGCCAGTGACTTGCCGGTGGCCAAAGCCGCATCGGGAATTATCAACCATTCGCCTTTCCAGGAACGGCCATCCCGTTCATGGCTATGGACGAGATTTTCAGCCATGTGGGCGGCGTGATGCCTGACAACACGCGACAAGGTACCTAGATGTTCTGAAATTTCCGGGTTACGTTTTTGCGGCATGGTGATACTGCCAACTGCGCCGCTGACGAAGCCCTCACTCAGCTCACCGATTTCAGGCCGTTGCAGGTTGACGACTTCCTGGCCGATACGGTCACCGGTGGATGTCATCATTGCCAATGTATTCATCCATTCGGCATAGCGATCACGTGTACTGGTCCACGAAATTTCGGGAGCATTCAGACCTAGACGTTGCATGAAGGCTTTTTGTAAGGCCAAAGCCTGTGGTCCGAGAGAAGACAGGCTACCGACACCACCACCAAGTTGTCCTACGCCCAGCCGCGGTTTAAGTTCAGATAAGCGTTGGTGATGACGTTCCAGCTCATTCAGCCAGGTGGCAGCTTTAAAGCCAAACGTTATCAGTAAGCCCGGTTGGCCGTGCGTGCGGCCACACATGACGGTATGACGGTGTAATCTGGCCAAATCAACCAGAATGTGTTCAATCGCAATTATTTGCCCGACAAAGTGTTCGTATACTTTCAATAAGGTACGGACAGTATGGGTATCGGTAATGTCCTGTACTGTCACGCCATAGCAGAGCCATTCACCGCCTATTGCGCCACAGCGATGCTTTACCGCATTGATCAATCCCATCAGGGAATGATTGGTTTTGACGAAGCCATCGCCGGCTTCTTTTAGAAAAGCGTCGTCTATTTGCAGATTTTGGTAAGCAAATTTTATCTCTATCGCCGCTTGCTGGGGAATCAAGCCAAATTCGGCCTGCACGGCTGCCAGTACAGTCATGACTTCAAGCCAGCCTTTGATTGTGTTTTGTTCGGCAAATAGGGGCCGCAGTTCGGGGTCTGCCCAGGACGGGCCATAAATCGTGGAATCGTTTATATGGACTGAATCAATCATTGGTTGATTTCCTTCTTTGCGCCCAGCGTATTGTGCCTTGCGGCGTTGTAATCAAACTATCACACCTGATTAAGACGCGGTAATGATATTTTTAAATTCTGCTTATTTAGAAATTACGCAACTCCTATTATTTCCGGATAAGTCCTAAGACTGACAGGCCCTAGCCTTGTTTTTTCCTGGAGATAGGCCGCAGCACATCGCAAATGGAGCGCACATTGCTGTGCAATTTTGCCGAAACTGCGGTAATCGCCATTTCTTCGATAGCTGCCAGCACACAAAGCGCCGTAGCCAGCCTGAAAGGCCATGCCGGGCCACCCAAAAAAACAGAATACATCGACAACCCGGTGGCTGCCACCGCACATTTAACAAGCCAGGTATGATAACTGGTTACTTCGTTAAACTTAAGATAACCGACAAGGGCTGGCAGCAGATAACAAATTATTACTGTACCGACATACACGGCTTCACGACGCACAATTTCGGGCCATAACCACCAGGCACTGATGGTTATAGTCAAAAATAAGGTGGCATCCGCCCAGCTGTCCAGTTTGGCACCGAATTGGCTCACTTGACCGCATAACCGTGCGACAAGTCCATCCAAGACATCGGACAAGAATGCCAAGGCCAATAACAGCAAAAAAGCTGTTGCATAACCCTGCCAAGCCATTGCCAGCAATACCGGTGCACACAGTATGCGGAACGCAGTCAGCAAATTCGGAACAGTCAACAGTTCGGGCGGTATGTTCATAGCTGAAATGTGGCTGTTAACGGCACATGATCGGATAAATGTGGCCAGGGTGCGTGCAGTAAGCGTTCGCATGAGAGCGGTTGCAAGCCGCGAAAATAGATGCGATCCATCGGCAAAACAGGCAACCAGACCGGAAATGTTCGTGCCCTGCGGCCATGTAAACTGTGGAAGGCTTCTTGCAGCGCCAGGTGCTGATAAAAACGCTGTTCCGCCACGCAACGCCAATCGTTAAAATCACCGGCGACAATTAACGGCGCATCATGTGGCACATGGCTGTCGATGCGTGCGCACAACGTGTCAATCTGCCTCTGGCGCTCTACCTCCAGCAAACCGAAATGAATGCAGATAATATGTACGGGACTATCACCTCCCGGTATGCTCAAAACGCCATGTAACAGACTGCGGCTCGCCCGACGAAACGGCGAAACGTTGATATTTTCCCAGCTCAATAAAGGAAACTTGCTTAATATTGCATTGCCATGGTGGCCAGCGTTATACGTCGCGTTCTGGGCATATGCATAATACGGCCATCTGCCTTGAGCCAGGTATTCAAACTGGGCGCAATCCGGCCAATTGCTGATACGCTGTTCATGGCCGTTATGTTCGCCTTGCGTTTCCTGCAAGAACAGCACATCAGCATCGACGGCAAGCAGGGCAGCACGGATTTGGTGCAAGACAAAACGCCGGTTACCAGGACTGAAACCCTTATGGATATTATAGGTCAGGACTGTCAGAGGGTGCGTGGTCATAGCGGGGTTCCCTTCACTAATAAGGCCGGTTACGGACATGTAACCTAAACAACAGCGGTGACAGTGATGCTTCGAGTACGAAAAAAATCAGTACCGTGAGCAAAATATCCCATTTTTCAAGGCCGAGCGCCGAATGTAACACCACTGTAGGCAGTAGCGCTTCTGGAAACACGTCCAGCAAACGAACGCAACTGCTGGGCGCAAAGCCAAGACGCCGTTTGGTAAAGCTGGCCAGCAAATCAGCGCTGATCGACAACACCCCAAACCATACACCTAACATGACTGATAACCCCAGTAGCGGCGCTAGTGCCGCAGTGCAGACAACGGCAACGATCAATCCCCGCCAGGTTTTCGATGACCCGAACAAAGGCCGCCGGTCTGGCAGCAACATACCACCATCTACCGGCTGTGCAAAGCGTTTTCCAAACAATTTATTAGCAATGATAGGTGCACCGTTTGCAGTACTGATTAAGATTATCGCTTGGATAATGCTGTTTAGTGCAAAATTCATGGGGAAACCTGTTCTGACGGTGAATTAGATAAATTCTACAACAAAGCTTGTCAGATTCAGCACGTCTTTTTGTTGGCACAAAATGCCTGACATCCGGGATGTGTTTAAGAGCGGTATCTGGTATCTTTGTCAGGGGTAAGGATTATGCGGCTTGTGTTGTTTCGGAAGCTCTTGGAACCAATAACACTGTTCAATAACGATGAATGAACTACAAAATTTCAAGCTGTTAGGCATAACGCTGGCAATAGGCTTGCTTATCGGCCTTGAACGGGGCTGGCATACACGTGACAAGGGCGAAGGTATGCGTATTGCCGGGTTGCGTACCTATGGGCTTTTTGCGCTGCTTGGCGGTTTGTGGGGCGTTCTTGCCATGCAAACCGACATTTTATTGATGGGATTCGCATTTTTGTCGCTGACCCTTGTTTTGTTAATTGCTTACAGCAAAAGCCTCAACAAGTTTGAAGATTACAGTATCACCAGCATGGTTGCCTCGCTGATCACCTTTACCTTGGGGGCGCTCACGGTTTTCGGCCATACCATGCTCACGTCGGCAACCGCCGTGGTCATTACGCTATTGCTGGGTTTTAAACCCTTGTTGCACGGCTGGTTGAATAAGCTGGAGCAGTACGAATTGGAAGCAACGTTGAAATTACTGCTGATTTCTGTTGTTATGCTGCCAATTCTACCCGATCGGAGCTTTGACCCCTGGGATACGATTAATCCTTACCATATCTGGTGTATGGTTGTACTGATTGCCGGTATTTCATATCTTGGTTATTTTGCCATTAAAATTGTCGGTAACCGTCATGGACCGGTATTAACCGGTATTTTGGGTGGACTGGTATCCTCAACGGCTGTCACCTTGAATTTGGCCCGGTTATCAAAAACCTATCCCGGTATGCAGAACGGGTTATCGGCAGGGATTTTAACCGCCTGCGCCACCATGTTTGTCCGTACGCTGGTGCTGGTTTCGATTATAAATCCTATCCTGTTTGTGACGCTGTTTCCAGCTTTGGCAGTGATGAGTATGGTCACCTATTTTCTGGCTTTTCTGCTATGGCAAACCATGCGGGAATTCCAGGGAACCGAAGAAGTAAAGCTTGAAAACCCTTTTCAATTGGCAATGGCAATAAAATTCGGTGTATTTTTAGCCATTATTCTTTTACTCTCCAAGCTTCTGAAAATATATTTTGGCGATATGGGTGCATACTTTATCGCTGTTGCATCGGGTATAGCCGATGTAGATCCGATTACGCTTTCGATGTCACAATTGAGTAAGGAAGGTTTAGCGCCCAGTGTCGCAGCGCAAGCCATTTTAATAGCGGTGTCGGTCAATTCCGGCTTAAAAAGCATTATCGCATTGGTGATCGGAGACAAAGCCCTCGGTTTAAGAGTGGGGCTAACTTTAGCTTGTGCTGTTGTAGCAGGCTTACTGATCGCATAATTGGCTACGCTTTTAATCATGCCGAGTAAATCCCTCTTGGAAGGCTCAAAGGATTTTGGGCGACGCTTAACTGGTCGTGGTTGGTTTTTTCGTTCGTTTTTGCTAGGTTCTGTTGACATTTACTGATGTGTCAACACTTTTCCAGGCATTCCGCCGAAAAGCAACGTTCCATTAAACCGCGTAGCAGTGAAGACAGGGGAGTTTTTTACACAGAACTTCGAGCATTTAAATTTCAATCAGGTTGTTATCAAAACCTGTATTTTGCCTGTTTTTCGTCTGTTTGATTACACTTGCCTTGTGCTTAGCGCCTGATGTCTGCTGACACCTTGAAGGGCTGATGGCCACCAGTTAATACCTTCTATCTTAACTGGCGGTCTAAATTATTGAAAATTTTATAATTATAACTTTATTTTTACTCGATGTTCAAGTTTTTTTAACTTGACGGAGATGAGCCCAGATAAATCAATGTGTTTCCATCAATGGCATCTGGTGCTCTATGATGATACTTATGGCTAAGGCAAGGCTTGATTTACCACGTTTCTCTAAAATCAAGAATTAAAAACTTGAACATAGAGTTTTATACTGTTACCTGTGGATAATGAGTTGTTACAGTAAAAGGGTGTAACTAATTATTTTTTATCCATTTTTGGCGCGTCAGTAAAAGTTTCAAATGCCTCATAGCGCGCGTCGGCCTCGGCATGCAGATACTGCGAGGTGGTGGCGATGCTGGCGTGCCCCAGGTTGTCCCTTACCATCAGTTTTGTGCCACGGCTACTGAGCCGTGGGTGTGGCGCAGCCAGTGGGCGCTGGCTTTCAGCAGCCGATCGGTCGCCTCCGGATCGTCTTTCTCGCAGTGCTGCGCCAGCTCTGCAAAAAAACCTTTCAACACCTTGTGTACGGCCAAGGGCGTCACGGCTTTCCGGCTATCGTGCAAATCGGGAATCAAGGGTGTTTCAGCCGGTTGTTGGCGTAATTCTCGTCCGGTCAAGGCGCGGTAATAGCCGGTCAATAGCGCTAATGTCTGGGATGGTAACGGCACCTGGCGTAGTTTTTGGCCTTTACCCAATACGGACAACCAGGTTTGGATATGTCCCTGCCGTTTCCGTGTGACAACATCGCCTACAGTGGCCTGGATGAGTTCGGACAGACGCAGCCCGGTGGTATAGGCCAGCTCTAAAACGAACCGGGTGCGAATCGCTTTGCGCCGTGTTTGCCCCGTGCTACTGGACACCGCGTGTTCGGCAGCCGCAGTGATAAGCGCCCACTGGGCAGGGCTGAAGGCACGGTGTACCGCAAGTATGCCTGCGCCGCTGGGCGCTTTCAGCCGGGGCAACGCGGACAGCGGGTTGTGCTGCCAGTAACGTTGCTGCACTAAAAAACCAAACAGGCCGTGGAGGATTGTTTCGGCGTGTTGTGTGCTGCGTGATGACAGCGGGCCGGTAAACGGTTTCCAGTGCGGGTGGAGCTTGGTCCGGGGCGGTCCGATCCAGGCCTGGGCCGGCTGGGGATCCTGTAAAAAGGTCCGGTAGGTGGCCATGTCTCTGGCATCCAGGGACGACAGGGCTTTTTGTTGGGTGACGATCGACCAGAGCAACAGCCGTTCGGCTTCGCGCCGGTAGCTGCGGGCCGTGTGGCGAGCCGGGCCGTACAGTGCCAGCCAGGCTTCAATAGCCTCGAGGTCGTGCGCCATAGGAATGAACGGAGCTTCCCCGGCACGGTTGTGCCCTTGACGACCGTCCAATGCTGTCGGCAACAACAGCCGCTCCAGCGGTACGATGCCGGTCTCAAAGCTCAGTACCGGAACAACCGGCGGCTTGACCAAATTGCCGGGAAATAATATTTCAATGATTTTTTCAACACGCCGGGCGCCGATGCGACCTAGTCTTGGGATGCCTTGCCACCAAGCGATCCCCTGGTGTTGGTAAAGGGCGATGACATCCTCCACTGTCCGGCAGTCTTTTGAAGAAAGCGTTGCTGACAGAGCTGGGGGCAGCCAGAAGCGTAGCGGCTGCTGGTGGTCAGGCGTAAGATCGGGCTGCGCCGAAAGCCGGTCTAAACTGGCGAGGGCCGATTGTTCCCAGTTGGCTTGCGACTGGCGTTTAAGCCACAGACCGGCATCAGGCTGTTGCAGGCGTAGGGCTTTCAGATAGAGTTGGTTGCGCAGTTCCGTCAGCCTGGCCAGGACGGCCGGGGTAATGGGGAAGGGCAGGGTGGCCAGCGGCAGGCCGCGCACCCAAGTACGCAGCAGGGCCAAGTCGTCCAAGGTGGGTTCGAAAAAGGCGTGCATGGCCGGTTTCCTGGGGTAGTCGGTAGGCGTTCATTTGCATAATATTGTAGACAAGCGGAACAGCTTTGTCACTGTCAATCAGCATCGAAAATTG
>SBAV01000551.1 GCA_005239965.1 Methylobacter tundripaludum | reverse complement strand
CAATTACATACATAGCAACAGTTAAATATGTTATTACCGGAAATTTAGCCACCTTTAGTTTAAATTATGTTTATAAATCAAGTGATTGAATAATTAATCTGCATTATTATATATATATTTATATGTTTTAAGAAATATTATATATATCTAAAAATTGTTGACTAACAAAAAAGTTATGTAGCAAATAATTATAGACAGCATATACTTTGCTTGATATTATTAATTTCATTTTTAATAAAATGAACAAGTAAGGACTAAGATATGGGAACAGGCTTAGATAAAATTAACAAATTGCTTGAGCACACAGAAAACCTTAGGCGTTCTTTTAGAAATTTTAATTTTTCTCCAGATAACATTAAACGAGATGAACGCAGATATTCGCTTAAGGAAGCACAAGAATTAGTTGGTAGATCCTACCAAGCAATAAGAGATGCGGAAGCAGATGGTCGTTTATCTTCTCCTAAACTTGGTCCAAACGGTAGAAGAATAGGTTTTACACTGAGTGAAATAAACAAGATGAGAGATATTTTTGGAACAAGACTCCATCGTTCCGAAAATGATAGCCCAGTAATCTTAGCAGTACAAAATTTTAAGGGTGGCGTTTCAAAATCAACAGTAGCGTGCCATTTAGCTCAATATCTTACTAAACAAGGCTATAGGGTTTTAATTGTCGATTGCGATTCTCAAGCTAGCACAACAACTACGTTTGGATATATTCCTGATGACGACATTGATGAGAATGAAACGTTATTGCCCTTTTTAAGGGAAGAGGCTGAAACATTAGCCCCGTATATTCGTAAAACATACTGGGACTCACTTGATTTGATTCCTGCAAACCTCATGCTTTATCAAGCTGAATATGAATTAGCAAGTAAGCCGTCAGCAAGCACTTTTACTTTATTGCGAGAAGGAATTGAAACAATTCAAGATAACTACGATGTAATAGTCATAGATCCTGCACCAGCTTTGGGCATGATTTCATTGAATGTTATATATGCAGCAAATGCTTTATTAATTCCCATGCCTCCAGCGATGCATGATTTTTCATCAACTATTTCATTCCTTACGATGCTCAAACATTCGATAGAGTCTTTAGAAAGATACCTAGGCCCAATTGAATATAAATTTGTAAAAATTCTAATCAGTAGGTATGACGAAAATAAAAGCGCTCAACAAGCGTTAGTTGATTTGGCAAATGATCAATTTGAAGGTTCTGTACTCGCTGCTAAATTAAGAGATTCTGCTGAAATTGCGAGTGCTGGGAATAGGCAACGAACAGTTTACGAATTAAATAGTCCAATAACTTCACCTAAAGTCCATAATCGATGCTTAAACATTCTTGATTCTGTGAATAAAGAAGTTGAATTATTAATCAGACGAAGTTGGGCAAGTCATGCGAAAGCACTTAGCGAAGCTGGATTGGATTAGTGGAGAGTCAATATGAATAAAAATAAAGTATTTTTTGCAGAGTTAAAGCAAAACATCGAAGAAAATAAAGCTCAACCTGATATAAATATTGAAAACTCTCCAAAAAGGGAAAATAAATTCGACCAAGGTCTTAACCTAACAAGGGAAATCATGTCGGGAAGCAAAGTGAAAACTCCCAGGCTGCTTGTAGAACCTAGCCAATGTAAAATCTGGGAGAGGCATAATCGCGCTTACGAGTTACTTAATGAAACCAGATGTAAGGATTTAATTGATCAATTTAAAATAACAGGAAAGCAAGAATTTCCAGGAATTGTTAGATTAATTAAGGAAAAAGAGGGGAATATAAAGTATGAAATTATATGTGGCGCTAGGCGATTTTGGACATGTAATTATTTAGGCTGGAAGTATTTTGTTGAGATAAGAGATTTATCCGATGAAGAAGCATTTAGATTGTCAGATATAGAAAATAGAGCTCGCGAAGATATTTCTGATTATGAAAGGGCGCTAGATTATAAAAATGCACTTGGGCATTATTATCAAAACCAAGTTCAGATGGCTAATAGGTTAGAAATGTCAACGAGTTGGTTATCTAGGTATCTGGATATTGCCGATTTACCTGAAGAAATTGTTAATGCTTATAGAGATATCACTGAAATAAAAGTAATTCATGCAAGGAAGTTGAAACCATTTCTAACGAATTCAAATAATAACAAGCCAAATAAAGAAAGTATCTTAAAAAAAGCAATTGAGTTGAAAGGAATTGGATATGAAGGAACAAAAGTCATATCTGAATTATTATCTGTAGTTAAGTCTAACACAAAGCGTAATCGAGTTAAAAATCAACACACATCAAAAAATGGTTTTGTTAATTTGCAAATACAAAAATTCAAAGATAAAAAAATACAGCTTTTAATTGATAAAAAAGATAATGCTTCAAAAGAAGATGTTCTTGAATTACTAAATTCAATATTAGATGATTATTTTTAAAAAATTGGCCATAGCCAATAATTATATAATTTACTGATTAAGATAGATAAAAATTCATGTTGGGTTTTTAGGATATGCTATTGGTTGTACGTATCCAATGACACTCTTGACAATGCCGTAAAACGCTTTGCGTCATGAAAAAGTTGCGTTAAGAAAGTATCGCTGGGCTTCGAACTAATCCTGTTTTTTATACCCTGATATAACATGTTGACATTAAAAGGATCATTTATGCCAAAAGCCCCCTCTTCCCCTAATAATGACTTATCGCAGTTAACCGTTTTTTTGTGTTATTTACAAAACTGGCTGGATCGAAACATATATGACCTGGCACGGCAGATGCGCTTGAGTTATGTGCCTCCCATGATGGTTTATCTGGCGGCGGGCGTTTCCGGATTAACTGGCATCGTAGGTGCTTTTTTTGTCAAAGATTATCTCGGCCTGTCCGCAGAATTTTTGGCAACGCTAGGATTTTGGGCGATGATGCCATGGGCCATGAAAATGCCCATAGGCCATCTGGTGGATCTACTGTGGCGGCATAAGGCCAAATTGATCTATCTGGGTGCTGCGCTGATTGCGGCAAGCCTGCTGATCATGCTAAACATCCTTGCCGATCCGATTGCAATGTCCGGTTTCCTGTCTGTGGAGACCTGGTTTATTGTATCGGCCCTGCTCGCGCCTATCGGTTACGTCATCCAGGATACGGTTGCCGATGCCATGACAGTGGAAGCTGTGCCGCGCGTGGATGAGCACGGGATGCCTATTCCTGATGAGCAGATCCAACTCGCCCATACCACGATGCAAACGCTGGGTCGGGTGGCAGTAATCGGCGGCACATTGATTGTCGCATTGGCCAATGTCTATTGGTTCAGGGACGTAACAAATATGGATGCCGCAGCCCAGACAGCGATTTATGTTCAGATATACCGATGGGCCTTGTTGATCCCTGCCATCTCTGTTTTTGGCGTTTTGCTCGCTGCTTATCTTCGTTCCAGTGAGGAATGGCGGTTAGCCGCACAAGGCTATGAGTTCGACGACATTGAGCGTGCATTGGCAAGGCCGGTTAATGAATTGCCTGAAATTAACTGGTGGATTTTAGGCGGCGGACTCAGCTTTACTTTATTCGCTATCGCTATGGGACTTACCAATGTGCCGTATAATGAAGAATTGATCTTTGCGGGTTCTCTGGCCATTGTCGTATTCCTGTTAGGCCGTTTGACAAGTGAACTTTCGCCTACCGTCAGAAGGCAATTGTTCGGCACAGCGGTAGTTATCTTCGCCTTCCGGGCAGTTCCTACAACAGGGGCAGGATCAACCTGGTGGATGATCGATGACTTAGGTTTTGATCAGCAGTTCCTGTCGAAACTGACCTTAATTTCCAGCACATTAACCTTGTTCGGCATGTTCATATTCCGCCGCTTCATGGCCGAACGCTCCATCACTGAAATCATCGTTATGCTAACCATTATCATGACGGTGTTAAGTTTACCGGAAATTGCCCTGTACTACGGTTTTCATGAATGGACGCAGGCGCATATTGCAAGCTTCATTGATGCACGCTTCATCGCCCTGGTCGATACCGCTTTGGAATCGCCGTTAGGCCAGGTTGCGATGATACCGATGCTGGCATGGATCGCCAATTCAGCGCCGCCACAGCTTAAAGCCACCTATTTCGCAGTTATGGCTGCATTGATCAACCTCGCTCTTTCGCTTTCCCAACTGTTGACCAAGCTGCTTAACCATTGGTTTGTTGTTACCCGTGAGGTTAAAAATCCATTGACGGGGGAAGTTACTACGTTGGCTGATTACAGCCAGTTAGGCAACCTGTTTTTTACCGAGATGTTTTTGGGTTTTGCCATACCGATGCTGACAATATACATTGTCAAGCGCACCCTGATTCCAGAGCGTGAATCCTGATTTTAGGAGACAGATTTTTTTCATGGATCAAGCTTCCCATTCGACGTGTTCAGTATCAATGACTATGTTCAGGTGGCTAGATGTGCATCTAGCCAAACCCTGATGGCGTGGGTGATGGAGTCGAGCTCTTCCCGCAATTCCTGTTGAAATGAAGGGGTATCAATAACCACGATGTTCTGCTGATGGATTTGTTGTAACTGTTGCTCAAACTGGCTGGAGCTGTACAAGTGTACGGAACTCAGAGTTTGATGAGCAATCCTGGAAGCAGCATCCCAATCAGCTGTCAGCAAGTGCCGTTGTAGCTCATCACCCCGTCTTGCAATACGAGGCAAGGCAAACTCAAGCAGTTCAATCGTATCTTTTAGACCAATATTTTTATGTAGCTCAGTCAACGCAACGCTAGTAGAGTCTCGCATTTTTCTCGTTATTTTCTAATTATTTAATTTTAACCTATTCACTTCGGCTTTAATCATTTAACTCTGGCTTAACCCGCTTTACAAGCCAGTCTGTCCAAACTGAAAAATTATCCCCTTTAGTCGCAGACAGTTGAATGATCTGTATATCGGGATTAACTTGCCTGGCATAATGAATACAACGCCCTACATCAAAATTGACATAAGGTAACAAATCGGTTTTATTGATGAGCATTAAATCAGCAGCATGAAACATGTCCGGGTATTTGATCGGCTTATCATCGCCTTCGGTCACTGACAACACCACCACTTTATGCGCCTCACCCAAATCAAACGAAGACGGACACACCAAATTGCCGACATTTTCTATGGCCAACAGACTGTGACCCTTAACGCCCAATTCCATGACCGCATGACCAATACCGTGCGCATCCAAATGGCAAGCGCGACCGGTGTTGATTTGCAATGCCGGAATGCCTGTGGCCCTGATTCGATCCGCATCGCGCTCAGTTTGTTGATCGCCTTCGATAACCGCAATCGGAAAGCGATCTTTTAACGCCTTAATGGTTTCAACTAGCAAGGTGGTTTTACCAGCGCCAGGGCTTGAAACCAGATTCAGGGTAAAAATGTGATGCTGCTGAAAATACGCGCGGTTTTGCGCCGCATAGACATTATTTTTACTGAGCAAATCCTGCTCAACTTTGATCAGCCGTTCACTTTCGTTATGATCATGGCTGTGATGATCATATGCATGACCGTGATGACTATGGTCATGATCTTGTTTGAGAACGTGTTGATGTTGTCCGAGTACAGGCTTCAGCTTCCCAGTATTGTTAGTTTGGCCGCAACCGCATATTCCGCACATAAATGAACCTATAAGTGTGTTTCGCTTAACGCGAAGTTAAATAACGGTTAAATCTTTAATTTTCATTTCTGCACCCTGGCTAACTGTAACCAAAAGACTACCGCAATAGGCACAAGGATCGTATAAAGTTTCCATTGCCATTTGCTGTTGGCATTGCCGACACACGCCAAGCCCGGCCAATTCGGAAATAATCAGCTCGGCATTTTCTGCAAGCGAGTCTTTCATGACTACATCAAAACCGAAACGCAAGGCCTCTGGTTCTACACAGGACAATTTGCCTATTTCCAGAGTCACTTTAGTTACTCTACAGAAATTTTGTTTCAGTGCATGATCTTCCAGGATTTCACGCACATTCTCAAGCAGCGACAACTCATGCATGGCTATCCCTGCCATGCACCCTTCGGGTAAATGCAAATTTTCTCCTGGCAAATTTGTCATGCATGGCTGGCCAATTCTCGCCATAGTTTTACATCAATGTCTTGCAACAATTGGGCTGCAAACTGACATGCCCGATCCAAATGGTCTTGAGCGTTTGCACTTAAACCTTCGCCAAGTTCAAATTTTTCCCCTTTGATGCTTAACAGAAAACATGGCGGGGGCGTTTGTTTTTTTATTTCCTGATAAATAGCCAAAACCGCCGTCGGGCTCATGGCGTGCGTAGTGTAACTGTTGTCTCTGACAGGCGTCAGCTCGGTAAAATCAAACGCACCCACACAAGAGGCAGATGCATCGACAAACAGCACTAACGTCCTGTTTTCCAAATCCAGCGTATGTTCAATCTGCAATTGAAAATCGGTCTGTATTTCAATCGGGTCCACGTTAATGGTGTTCTCGACATATTGCAGCAATAAGGGTCCCAGCGCATCATCACCGCGACTGAGATTGCCGTAGCCGAACAGCAAAACGGGCTTAACCATTAAGCCGCTCGATTTGGCCGTCACTGCGCTTAACCAGTTTATCAATGAGCTTGCCTTCAACATCAAGCAATTCCAGCTGCAACGGCATTTTTCCGACGGCATGGGTCGCGCAGGACAAGCACGGGTCATAGGCACGAATCGCCACCTCCAGGTTATTCAGTAACGGTTCGGTCAGTTCCCGGCCTGATAAATACTCTGCCGCCACTTGCCGCACCGATTCATTCATCGCCATGTTATTGCTGGTGGTCGAGACGATTAAATTGGCCTTGGTGACAATATCGTTTTCATCAACCTGATAATGATGGAATAAGGTGCCGCGTGGCGCTTCAATCACACCGATGCCTTCATAGCGTTTTTCGCCTTGTGCGATTAAATCATGACCCAAAATATCAGGGTCATTGAGCAAGCCTTTAATGCTTTCGGCGCAATGCAAGGCTTCAATCATCCGTGCCCAATGATAGGCCAGTGTGCTATGCACCATAGCTTCGTTACTGTGCGCCTTGAATTCCAGCCGCGCAGCTTCCGCTAAAGGCGTGTCGATGTAGTCACAATTGTTTACCCGTGCCAACGGTCCGACACGATACCAGCCGTTTTCCTTGTCCAATGACAAAAGATAAGGAAACTTCATGTAAGTCCACGAGCGCACTTCTTCATGGATATAGGCGTTGTATTGGCAATAATCGATATGATCCATAATCATTTCGCCGTTATCATTTTTGGCACGTATGCCGCCGTGATAAAGTTCCAATGCGCCATCCGGTTTAATCAGTCCCAGATAATTACTGCGTATGGCGGCAAAATCATCATAGTAAGGCAGATTGGAACAATGCACTTTTTTTATCAGTGCGACGGAACCGGCGGCCCATGCGATCATTTGGTCAACATCTTCCAATAACGTGTCTCGTTCGGCTTTGGTCAGCGCTTTATTCATGCCGCCAGCAATTGCCCCCGTACCGTGAACGCGTTTCCCGGAAATCATACGGATCACTTCCTGTCCGTATTTACGGAGCTTGACGCCTTGTAGGCCGATGTCAGGGTATTCGCCAAGCACGGCAATGATGTTGCGTTTGCTGATATCGCTTTCAAAACCAAACAACAAATCAGGGCTGGATAAATGAAAAAAATGCAGTGCGTGTGATTGCAGCACTTGGCCGAAATGCAGCAGCTGCCTTAATTTGGTGGCAGTAATCGGCAGATTTTCAGGGTCGATGCCAACTAATTGATCGATGGCCTTTGCTGCCGCTAGGTGATGGCTGACTGGGCAAATACCGCACAAACGTTGTACCAAAACCGGCAATTCCCAATAGGGTCGGCCTTGAATAAATCGTTCAAAACCACGAAATTCCACGATATGCAGCCTGGCCTGCTTGACTTTGTTGTTCTCGTCCAACAATAAGGTGACCTTGCCATGCCCTTCAACACGGGAAACCGGATCAATGACGACATGCTTTAAAT
>SBAV01000397.1 GCA_005239965.1 Methylobacter tundripaludum | reverse complement strand
TTTTTCTTATTGGAGCAGGACGCAGAATTCAGCACTTCTCATGATGGCAACGCCTACCCAGATTAAACTGGAATATACAAGGGCAAAGAAAAATCAATGGGTTGCAATTTTTTCAATTTGCTACAGCCATTGATTCTTCCTGATAGCCTGCACAACGTCAATCACAGGACATGGCGCCAAACAAGCCCTTCAAACCATCGACACAGAGAATCAAACCCTCAACAGTGCTTTCGCCATTCTTTCAGACAGTTGCTCTGCTACGAATTGCGGTTCGTTGGGTGGGTAAAGTTCAACCTCGTCCAGCTCATAATTGTATTCTTTGCCCAAGGCGATCAATTCCCTGATTTTTTGGACAGCCAACAGTTTTTCTTTTAATTCGGGATCTGTTTTTGCTTGTTCAGAAAAGGCTTTGATTTGTGCAATTGACATTGTTTTTTCTCCTAGGTTAAAAATAGTGGCTTGGCTTTTACCAAGCGCGTGTTAAAAATTCGGTATTGTGAAAGGATTAAGCCATCAGGCATCTTAAAACGTAAGTATTCACTTCCCCCTTTGAATAAAGGGGATTGAGGGGGATTTATTTAAAGAATCTCCCCTGCCCCTCTTTTCAGGGGGACTGAATGATTACCTTAAAACCGGGCTATTACACGCTATAAGGCGAATTCGCCCAGTTTTTAAGCACAGCCGCATCCCGATCCGGCAAATAGGCAAAATCTTTACTGATATCCTTAAAAACAGTGGCGCCACTTTCTGAAGACACCAACTTTCCTTTGACCATATAAAAAAACCAGGCAAAGGGATACCCCACTTGTCGATCAAAGCGCGATAACACGTTATACAGGGCTGTGCCTTTTTTCCCTGCGCATTCTTCCAGGTGCGGGATATTTTTGGACTGGGTGTTGATGATTTCAACGTTCATGATTTGTTCGCCGAAACGCCCTGTATGACGGAAAGGCCGAATAATCCAGTCTTCTGACAGCGCTGTATTAAGTCCGGCGCTGCTGTTGTTCCAATCATCCATAAAGCGTTGCACGGGATGATCCTCAAGGTTTCCAGAGGTGGCTCGAGCGTGTTTCTTGATTTCCTGCATGAATACCGCCACGTCTGTTTTGCGTCGATAGGCATAGCGTGCAGTCCCGATAGAAAAAGTTTCTATACACGCGGGCTCCAGCGGATCGATAAATTCTTCCAAATCTTCTGGCGGATGGCTTTCGTTCACCAGTAAACGATCTGCCATTTCGTGCGTTTTGTCGATGTCTATTTGGATGAAGTCTTCGGCTTTTTTGCCGGTTTGAATGACAAAATACAACGTGTTGCCGGTTTGCCGGGTGGCAATCAGGTTCTGTTCCCGGGTATGTTCAATCAGGGTTTGCAGATTTTTACCGCATTCGATGTAGGTTCTTTCTGCCCATTCAATCAGGTCATTGGCAATCCGTTTGCCGTGCATGTCAACCACGCCACCAATCCGGTACCACTCGTTGCCGGTTCTGGCTAAGCGCACCCGGAAACCTGGCGCCATTGTTTGCAATTTTGCCAGCAATTGCTCTTCATTTGGCCCTGGCAGGGTGTTTTTACAGAGCTTGGCGAGTTGTTGTCCATCCAGTTGTAAGTTAGGCTCAGCCATAATGGTTTCCCTCCGTTTTTAAGCGTGCCTCAGCAGCGGCCCTGACATCCGGTTCCGGGTCGTTCAGCAGGCAGGCCAGTGCTGCCGGCCTAACGCGTTGGGCGATGGTGTAACGGACTACCCAATCGGCATCATTGATCAAGCTGACGGCATCATCGGGGCTCATGCGTTCCGCTAAAATGCGCCTGACATCGGGGGATTCATCATCAATCATCAATCCCAGGCTGACCTCTGGCAGCCGTTCGGCGACGACTTTTCGAACTTGCAGATCCGGGTCGCGGATCAAGCGGAACAGGCGACCTACCGGTAAGCGCCGCGCCACGGTTAAACGGACAATGTAGTCTCGGTCAGTGGCCAGTTGTTCCAACTCTTCCAGGGCAATCCGATCCGCTACCGTCATACGCACCTCTCTATCCGGATCGTTGAGCAATAAATGCAGTTGCGATTGCGGCAGGCGATACGCAACCGCTCGCCTGACGACTTCATCTTCGTCATTAATCAGCTCAGTCAAGGCTTTTTGGGGCGCGTAACGGACGGCAATCGCCCGCCTTTCCCAAAAAGGATCGTGCAAATACCGGTCGGCATAGACCGGGTTAACGCGGAAAAACCGGTCAATTTGCCGTCCGCTTTCAACCCACACACAAGTATCGCCTGGCATGCAGCGCCCCATTAACAGTGTTTTGCTGCGAAATGGGCACAAGCTGCAATCAGCTCGTGGAACGGTGACAGAATTTTCGGAACCGGCCATGATTTCGTTTTCCACTTAATCCGGAATAACTTCTGCAACCACAAGTCCGGTGGCAACCTGATAATCAGTGGTCAGGCACAAACAATGGCCGCGTCCATCAATCAGGTATAAATTAAACGCGCCATCTTCAAAAATGGGGGTGTTGTTAGGTAAGTCATCGTCCATACAATAAGTAAAATGAATCGGCTGGTAGTGTTGCCTTAAGGCTGACACGGCGGTTTCATTCACACCAGAAATACGGATGTTGCTGGCAATTTCTTGAATTTGTTCCCAGGTAATCATCCGGTAGCCTCCCGCGCAAAGTGAAAGCGCTGTGGCGCATCAACGCCCATTGCTTTGGCTAACGAGGGGGGCGGCGTACTGGCAATCACCGCTTGCAGCTGGCCGATTACATCCGCAATCATTTGCACCCCTGGGAGTTTAATGGGATGTATGCCCAATTTGACAATCTTGGCCGCAGCCGGGCCGCCGACCGAAGCGACATAAAGCACCTGACAATCCTGAATCAGTTCGGCGCGGTAGACATTTTTATCCGGCACAACGAGACCGTCAGGGAGTTCTGCATTACGTACATCGATTAACCGCGCTTCCTCGGCCGAAACCTGATAGATCATAAACTGCGGGCAAGAACCAAAATGGCCGTCCACCTGTAGTGCGTCGTCACTGGCACAGGCAATGCGCACTGAACCTGGCATATCGCCTTCGGCGTAAGATTGTAAGGTTGTTTGATTCACTGAAGTTTGTTCGACGGGCTGCTTTAGGATCAGCAAAGCACGCGCTAAAGCGGCTTCATCCAGGTATGCCAGCTGGTCGACATGTGCAGCTTTGAAGGTTTGCAGGTCAAGATCAGCAATGTTAGCGTCTGTTAGTGGCAAGCCGACTGCGGCGGTCAACACGGTGAACAGACTTTTGGCATCGGTACCGGGCAAGGCGCGCGCGGCCAGCCCGATCCGTAAAGCCAGTTCTCGGCTGAGTGGTTCCTGGCCGCTCATGGCGTTATGCCTCTAGCGGCAGGATGCAGTTATCAATCGGGCAAACTTTGACGCATTGTGGCACGTCAAAATCGCCTACACATTCGGTGCAGGTTTTTTTGTCGATCTTGAATACGATCGCACCTTCTGAAATCGAGTTGGTTGGACACACAGGCTCGCAATCGCCACATGAAATACAATCGGCTTCAACAATATAAAGGGCCATGATTATTCTCCTGAATCTAAACGTTTTGCGCGTAAGGTGATCGGGAAGTCGGGCTGGGCATCCAAAGGATCAAAGTAATATTTTGAGCCGTCACTAAGGACAACTTCACCGCCCCATTTATCGGGGCTATCAAATTCAACAGATTCTGCCACTTCTTCCAAATCTTTTTTGGGTACGTAGAAGACCAATTTGCCTTCTGCATTTTTTTTCAACATGACGCTGGGCATTTCGTTCTCCGTTACACGCATTGATTAATGGGTAGGTTGGGCTGAGTAAAACGAAGCCCAACAACAGGGCTACGCGCCTCGGAATGTTGGGCTTCCTTACGTCAGCCCAACCTACATATCTACATTATTAACGAATCAAATCGTAGTTATAGTCTGTAGTACCCATGCCTTTGGTTTCTTTATCCAACTGCTCCAGTACCGCATTCACCAACGTGGTGAGCAGGTAAATTGCACCTTCATAGCCCAGTGTGGTCATTCTGTGCAGATGATGCCTGTCAAAGATTGGGAAACCGATACGAATTAACGGCACTTCAAATTCCTCGCCTTTATAGAAAGTATCACGTTGAATAAACTTGCCGTAGGAGTTGCCAATCATGAAGTCCGGTTTGTTGGTGAATACCAAGGAACGGAAATGCCATAGATCACGGCCAATATGGACTTCGGTATTCTGCCCATAAGGCGAGTCTTTGCATAGCTTGTCCATGACTTTTTTCCAGCGTTTGTTGGCATGGTTGCACAAGACATCGGTCGGTTCAGCGCCCATTTCCAGCAGAAATTTGGTCATGCCCATCACAAAATCAGCATCGCCGTACAGCGCGAATTTTTTGCCATGCAGCCAGGTATGTGAGTCAGTCATCATATCCACCAAACGACCGCGCTCAAGTTCCAGGGAAGCAGGAATCGGTTTACCGGTCAGTTCGGAGACTTTCATCAGGAATTCATCAGTCCATTCCAGCCCCATTGGGATATTAATGGCTGTCGCAGGTTGATGCCAAATGTTTTGCACAAACTTTTTGGTCTTTTCCAATTGCCAGGGTTGTAGCAATAGAGTATCGATGGCATTGGGCGCATCCTTAACTTCAGCCTGGGTGGTGCCGCCTGCATACAGTCGGAAAGTGCCATCAGCCGGGGTATCCAAGACTTCGGAGGGATCACTTAACAGCGTGTAATCAACGCCCATTTCTTTCATCATGCGGTGCATGACCCGGTAGTTACCCAAGTAGGTTTCAAAGCCGGGCACCAGATTGATTTTGCCGTTGGAACCGACTTTTTTATCCGTCATGAAATTAAGCGTAAAATACTTAATCATGCCTTCAAACATATTGTCCCAGCCCGTGGTGTGGCTACCGACAAAACTGGGAGTATGGGCAAACGGAGTTGGGAAATCCTGCTCGATGTGGCCGGCTTTTTTAGCGTTATTGATAAACGCGTTCAAGTCATCCCCGATAACTTCCGCCATACAGGTGGTTGATACGGCGATGATCTCAGGTTGGTATAAGGCTTTGGCATTTTCCAAGCCAGCAAACATGTTTTTTTGGCCACCGAACACTGCCGCATCTTCGGTCATGGAATCGGATACACACGCCACCGGTTCTTTAAAATGACGGTTAAAATAGGTGCGGAAATACGCCACGCAGCCTTGCGAGCCGTGGACATACGGCATGGTTTTTTCAAAACCCAGTGCACACAATACCGCGCCTAACGGTTGACAAGCTTTGGCCGGGTTAACCGTTAACGCTTCGCGGTTAAAGTTGATTTCCTGATATTCTTTGGTGGTGGTCCATTGAAAGACTTCGTCAATTTTCTCTTGCGGATGACGTTCCTCATAGGCTTCGCGTTTGTTTTTCAGACTGTCCTTGTATTCGTCGTTACGAAACAAAGGATAACTGGGTTGAATGTTTTCGACTTCTTGACTCATGATAATCTCCTACGCGCCACTAATCTGTGGACGACGGTTGAAGGAACTGTAGGGCGGGCAGGCTTTTTTGCCCACCATAAATATGACGACCAAAATGGTGGGCAGAACAGCATTGCCCACCCTACAAATTAAGCGCTGGCAGCAACTGCTACTTTTGAACTGTCATCTGTTTTCCAAGGCATTTTCACTTGTTTCCAGCAGGGGTTATTCAAAGTCATGTCCATATCGCGGGCGAAGATCGCGAAACCGTCGTAGCCATGATAAGGGCCTGAGTAATCCCAGGAGTGCATTTGCCGGAACGGGATGCCCATTTTTTGGAAAATATACTTTTCCTTGATACCGGAGCCAATCAAATCGGGTTTCACGCGCTTAACGAATTCTTCAAATTCGTAGCCGGTGACATCGTCATAGATCAAGGTCGCATTGCCCATTTCTTTAATGGTGCGGTCATAATCATCGTTATGGCCAAATTC
The DNA here is from genome assembly GCA_005239965.1 of Methylobacter tundripaludum. Lineage (GTDB taxonomy): Bacteria > Pseudomonadota > Gammaproteobacteria > Methylococcales > Methylomonadaceae > Crenothrix. The sequence continues at coordinate 1,984 of SBAV01000397.1, read as the reverse complement.
ATAACCGGTACCGACCACTTCCATACCCAAATCTTCATAGGCACCGATGACATGGCGGGGACGCAAGCCACCGACATAGAGCATGACTCGTTTGCCTTGCAGGCGTGGTTTGTACTTGGCGATAACGGCATCGTATTCAGCCTGATATTTGGCGATAACTTTTTCAGCACCGGCCATAATCGTTTCATCGAAATGTGAAGCGATTTTGCGTAGCGATTCGGCAATTTTGGTAGGGCCAAAAAAGTTGTACTCAATCCAGGGAATCTTGTACTTTTCTTCCATATGCCGGGCAATGTAGTTCATCGAACGGTAGCAATGGATTAAATTCAGTTTAACTTTTGGGGTTTTTTCGATTTCGGCAATCGTGCCGTCACCTGACCACTGTGCGACTACGCGCAGCCCCATTTCTTCCAGCAACGTGCGTGAGGCCCAGGCATCACCGCCAATGTTATAGTCACCGATCACAGCCACATCGTAAGGCGTGGTCGGGAAGCTGTCATCACCGTCACGGTTTTCCAGTACCCAGTCACGGATGGCATCGTTAGCAATGTGATGGCCTAGCGATTGCGATACGCCACGAAAGCCTTCGCAACGGACCGGAACGACGGGCTTGTTGATTTCCTTGTTGGCTTTTTTAGCGACCGCTTCAATATCATCGCCAATCAAGCCAATCGGGCATTCGGACTGGATACTGATGCCTTTATTCAATGGGAACAATTGTTCGATTTCATTCATGATTTTGGCGAGCTTTTTATCACCACCAAAAACGATGTCCTTTTCCTGGAAATCGGAAGTAAAGTTCATGGTGCCGAAGGTATTAATGCCTGTCGTACCAACATAATAGTTACGGCGGCCAGCACGGGAATACTGGCCACAGCCCACCGGGCCATGCGAGATATGGATCATATCTTTAATCGGGCCCCATACCACGCCTTTGGAGCCGGCATAAGCGCAACCACGAATGGTCATGACACCTGGTTGGGATTTGCGGTTTGAGGTAATGCACTTATTGGATTTTTCCAGTGACTGGTCGTTCACCGCCAAATGCTTCGCGCGATCTTTTCGGGCTTGTTCTGGATAGATTTCCAGCACTTCCTGAATCAGCGCTTCGGTTTCTTCTTTCGTTAAAGCAGCCATATGTGTCTCCTACTGATGTCATGGGCAATCTCCCATAGACAGGTTTGAGGATGTAAATCCGTAGAAACGCCGTTTTACGTCTTAAGATAATTCGCGTTTCTACGGGTTGTTCGTTGAGTAGGGATGTAATAGTTGCGTCCCTACGGGGTGTTCTTCTTTAAGCAATAGCAGCTTCAGCGGCTGCCGTTTTGCCAATGATAGATTCGTCTTCTTGATCAATAATACCGAATTCCATCATTAATTCTTCCAGCTCATCCATCGTGATGGGTGTTGGAATGATGAAGTTCTTATTGTCACGAATTTTTATCGCCAATTGCCGGTATTCATCCGCCTGTTTTGCTTGCGGTTCATATTCAATAACGGTCATACGACGAATTTCAGCACGTTGTACGACGTTATCACGCGGTACAAAGTGAATCATGGTGGTACCGATTTTTGCAGCCAACGCTGAGATCAATTCATCTTCACGCGCTGTTTCACGCGAGTTACAGATCAAGCCCGCCAAGCGCACACTGCCGGAATTGGCGTATTTGACGATACCTTTGGCAATGTTGTTGGCGGCGTACATCGCCATCATTTCACCGGAGCAAACGATGTAAATCTCTTGCGCCTTGTTTTCACGGATCGGCATGGCGAAACCGCCACACACCACGTCGCCTAATACATCATAGAAAACGAAGTCCAGCTCATCATCATAAGCGCCTTCTTCTTCCAGAAAGTTAATCGCCGTGATGACACCACGGCCTGCACAGCCGACACCAGGTTCAGGGCCGCCTGATTCCACGCATTTGATGCCACCGTAACCGACTTTCAACACATCTTCGAGTTCTAAATCTTCCACACTGCC
>SBAV01000498.1 GCA_005239965.1 Methylobacter tundripaludum | reverse complement strand
GGTTATATAAGAGACGAAACGGTGTGTAGATCTTTAAAAGGAAACGGGTTGAAGATCACTGTTTATGAATATCCCAGAGGTTCAGGAAAATGGTATCCTGAATCGGTTAACAGTACCAATCAGCTGGCATCTTTTGTAAGGGTATCGGATTCCCACGAGGAGAATAAGAAGATGGTTCTGTTTAATACATCTGATCCTCAATACAGCGCGGGTTCAGAACAACCTTGTCATGTCTTGGCGATGCTTGATCCTGATACTGGCCTGCGTGTTATTCCTCCTGTGGTTGGCCCTAAAGGCAGCAACCAGCCCAATATTGTCTCGACAGATTCTTGCATGTGGTCTTTAGCGCACTAAGTTCGAATCATTCGAATCATTAGTCGCCTTTTTTTACAATGAATAACAACACAAGGTGGCAAAGCTTTGAGCTTATTGAGATGTATATGGCACAGTGGGAGGATGATACCATTGTGTACAATCCGTTATCTGGAGAAACGCATCAACTGAACCTCATGGCTGTTGATGCGTTAAGCTTTCTACAGCAACCCGCCACATTACAATCTTTGACAGAACACATTTGTTCGCTTTATCAGAGCCATGACATTGCTGAAATTAACCGGCACATGATGCAACTTCTCGAACAATTCGACGATCTCGGCTTGATTGCAGCTTGCCGGCCATGAACGTAGGCCATTATTCGCTGCAAGAAGTACTGGAAAAGACTTCCCGTCCTCAAGGTCTGTGCTTTGAGGTCGGTCCATTTACAGCACGCCTGCGTAGTACGCATAAAGATTTTATCAACACGTTTCGCCTGTTGTATTTTGACGTTCCGGTCATTTCTGACGATCAGCTGATTGATTTTTTCATCGATATGAGAGCCCCGAAAAGCCACCGGCGCTGGATACGACCACAAATCATTGCCCGTATTGATGGCCAGGAGCCTTTTCAACCCTTTGCAGCCATCCACGCCATGCCATTATTTGAGTGGGCGTTAAACTGGAGTATTGCCCGGCAAGGACAACACCATTTAATGCTCCATGCCGCTGTTCTGGAAAGGTATGGCAAAGCCCTTATCTTGCCCGCTACACCGGGTTCCGGGAAAAGTACGCTGGCCGCTGCTTTAGCCCAACGTGGCTGGCGCTTTCTTTCCGATGAATTTTGTTTGATTCACCTAAGGCACGGTCAAATCATACCCATACCCAGACCTACCCCCTTAAAAAACGAATCCATCGATGTCATCCGCAATTTTGCCAAGGACGTTGTTATTGGGCCTTTGTTTGAAAAAACCCGCAAAGGCACTATAGGCCATCTAAGGGCGCCTACCGCAAGCATTGAACGGATGAAAGAAACCGCCACGCCAACCTGGATCGTTTTTCCAAAATACCAAAGCCAGTCAGATGTCATCATGGAACCGCTTAACAAGTCGGCCGCTTTTCTTAAATTGGCCACCAACTCGTTTAACTATACGCTGTTGGGCGCTACCGGCTTTAACGTGGTTAAATCGATCATAGAGACTTGCGACACTTATAACCTGTGTTACAGCAACCTGGATGATGTCATTACCCAACTTGATGTGCTGTCAAACAATGCCCGCTAAGCGCTACACGCCTGGCCAGGCTTTGCTATTGGACTGCCTAAAAGACCCGCATAGCGTCACCACTCTTACAGTCCGGCAATGGTCGTTACTGCTTAGAATGGCCAAGATCTGCAAGCTTACGGCGCATCTTGGCTGGTTGATAGACCAGCACAATCTAGGCCATAGCGTACCCGAAAAAGTCATTAACCACTTCCAGGCGGCGCAGGCAATAGTCGCGTACCGGCGGCGTATGGCTTTTTGGGAGATGAACCGTTTGCAGCGGGCGTTGGCAGATTGTAATACCGATATTGTTGTCTTAAAAGGTTGCGCTTATCTACTGGCTGATATGCCTTTTGCTAACGCACGCCTGTTTGCCGATGTGGATATACTGGTCGAAAAATCTACCATTGACCGTATTGAACAAAGCCTGTTGGCCCAAAACTGGCAGACCTTAAAGCTAGATGATTATGACCAAAGTTACTACCGCGTGTGGATGCACGAGATACCGCCGTTACGCCATGTATCACGGACAATGGAGGTGGATATACACCACACCATCATTCCGCCTAGCAGCGATTTGCAACCGGATCCTGTGTTGCTGATGCGGGATGCCATTGGCTTGGATAATACGCCGTTCAAAGTGTTATCGCCCTGTGATATGGTATTGCACAGTGCTGTGCATCTGTTCTTTGATTCCGACCTCAGCAACAAGCTGCGCGACCTGGTTGATCTGGATCAGTTGTTGCGGCATTTTGGCACAGAAAACAGCCAGTTTTTTGAAGTCTTGCTTTTACGGGCCAAAGTACTGGGCTTGCAGCGTCCACTTTATTACACCTTGCGCTACACGCATCAGCTGCTCGCGACACCTATTCCGGATGCTGTTTTGCAGCGTAGCCAAGAATTTGCGCCTCCTGCACCGATACGCTTGCTGATGGATAGTTTAATACCGATGGCCTTATTGCCGGAGCATCCTGATGAGTCTTTCCAAACTGTCCGGTTTGCCCGTTGGCTGTTGTACATACGCTCGCATTACTTGCGTATGCCGCTTAAACTGCTGATACCGCACCTGGCCCGCAAAAGCCTGGTGCGGTTTACACGCTCAGCCAGCATTACGTAAAAACGCGTCAAACATCAGTAAACTCCAGATGGGTGAACTGTAATCACGTAGGCCGCTTTGGTGTTGATTGATGATATGCTGAATAAAATCCTGGTTAAACAAGCCACATTGCTGGATATTTTCGCCCAACAGAGCACTTTTAACTTTGTCTTTTAAAGGCCCTTTAAACCAGGCGCTTAATGGTACGGAAAAACCCATTTTCGGACGGTACAAAATATCGTCCGGCAAATAGTTTTCCAGGGCTTTTTTGAAAATATATTTGCCTTCCCGGCCATTAAGCTTCATTTTCGGTTGCAGTCCTGCCATCCATTCCACCAGCTTGTGATCCAGTAGCGGTACACGCACTTCCAAAGCATGCGCCATGCTGGCCCGATCAACTTTAGTCAGGATGTCGCCCGGCAAGTAGGTTTTAAGATCCAGATATTGCACCATCGATAAGGGATTATCGGTCGGCGCTTTCGCAATATGCTTCTTGAACACTTCAATAGCTTGATAGCCTTGCAAATCACTCTTTAATTGCTCACCGAACAGCAAGTTACGCGTTTGATTGGATAGCACTGACACGCTGTGAAAATAACCTTCTATCGAGTCCCTGGCCAAGGATTCGAAGGTTGATTTGGCGCGAAATATTTTCGGTGCCCAGTCGGCTTTAGGATAGACTTGCCCCAATAAACCGAACATCGGCTTTCTCACTGAGTACGGTAACCTGGAACGTACGCTTTCTTCATAGACATGCCAACGGTGCCGCCGGTAACCTGCCAGGCTTTCATCGCCACCATCGCCTGACAACACCACGGTGACCTGCTTTTTGGCCAACTCGCAGACGCGATACGTGGGTAAGGCAGAGCTGTCGGCATAAGGCTCATCGTAAAGTCCCGCCAATTGCTCAAGTAGGCTGAAATCATCAGGATCGACCTGCTCAACGCGGTGTTGAGTACGGTAACGCTCGGCTACTTGCGCGGCAAATTTCGATTCATTAAACGCCGGATCGCCAAAAGAAATCGAACAGGTGTTAACAGGGGCTGGCGATAAGCCGGACATCATGGCCACAATAGCGCTGGAGTCTACACCACCCGATAAAAATGCCCCCAATGGGACATCCGCAACCATACGAATTTTTACCGCTTCGCGCAGGCGTTCAATCAATTCATCAGCAATCGCACGTTCATCCTGCACGGCTCCCGGATTAAAGTTAACATCCCAATATTGGCGAGGTTGGTAAGTTTGGCTGCCGTGCTTGATAGTCAAACAAAAACCGGGCTCCAGCTTGTAAACGTTTTTGTAAATCGTTTTGGGATCCGGAATATAACCAAAACCAAAATAGTCTTCAACGGCGCTTGGATCCATGACTTTTGGTAATTCAGGGTGCTGTGTTAATGCTTTCAGCTCAGAGCCGAAAATAAACTGGCCGTCCGCCAGTTCGGCATAATACAAAGGCTTGACACCCAGACGGTCACGCGCCAAAAACAAACATTGCCGATCACGGTCCCAAAGGGCAAACGCGAACATCCCCCGTAATTTGCTTACGCATGATTCGCCCCATGCTTGCCAGGCATATAAAATAACTTCGGTATCGCAATGGGTGTCGAAACCATAACCCAAAGATTCCAGCTCGTGGCGTAATTCGATAAAGTTATACACCTCACCGTTGTAAGTCAGGATTGCATTTTTATCGCGGCTTGCCATCGGTTGCTGGCCACTGGTTAAATCAATAATCGACAGGCGGCGGTGACCAAAGCCCAGTCCTTGTTCTATATAAAGTCCTCCTTCGTCAGGCCCTCGGTGGAACTGAGTTTCATTCATACGCGAAAGCAATTCTCGATTGATTTCGCGCTTTTCCCTTATATCAAAAATACCGACAATACCGCACATAATGCTTTGAGTCCTGTTGTAATAATTGAATCATAGAATCGGTAACCGTCGGTTCGAAGAGCAAACTCAAGCACTTATTTGCCCACCCCATGCGTTTTAAATCCAGCTGCGAACAATATAGTACAAATTTTTACTTTCGACAGATCAAGGACAGGTGGGTGTGGCTAAATGTCATCAGAATGGTTTGGATGTCGCATTTATTCAGTTCTGTTTTATTTACTGATGTTACGCAGTCCGTAATTTTTGTAATTCAGCATAGGCTATCTGGTTTGCTTTTATGAACAGCTTTGTTCGTAGCGCAAAATGGTTGGCCTTGT
>SBAV01000500.1 GCA_005239965.1 Methylobacter tundripaludum | reverse complement strand
TTGTATTTCGACAGCTGGCAAAGCTTAATGGAATTTATGCTTCGTGGGTTAAAAATACCTATTCCAGAATCGTAGCACCCTAAATTGAGAATTGCTGATCATCACCGGTTCCGCCCAGAAACGTACTGGATCCTGTAACGTTGCCTGCCGACAAAGTATCGCTATCTGCACCGCCGACTAAGGTATCATTGCCACTACCGCCAGTTTCTAACCGATCATTGCCGCTACCACCCATTAATTTATTGTTGCCCTCATTGTCGCTCAAGAGATCATCACCTGCACCGCCATCTAAGCTATCATTGCCGCCCTTGCCATCTAAGAAATCGTCACCCGCTAACCCCACTATGATGTCATTGAAGGGGTGCCGTCTAAAAAATCTGTTGTGTTGGTGCCTGTTAGTTTAGCCATGGTTATTATTCCTTATACGCTGTCTTGATGAAGGATGGGTATTTTTGAAGCAATAGTTATGTATATATTTACTATAGTGTATAGTACACATATAATTTTAGTAAGCAACTGAATTTCGTTATTAATCTTTCAGATAATAATAAAAATGTAAATTATTCTTACACAAAAATAGTGTTATGCGGGAGTCAATTAAGGCAATGGGGGTAGTAATTTGGCTATTTATGCCCATCCCTCCGAAAAGGTAAAGCTTTGATGTTTCAAAAATGGAGTAACGTATGAGCACATTGTTTTTATTTATGTTTTAACCAAAGACCAATTTTTCTGACGCTAGTCATTTTGATATAAGCTTTTTGTTATCGTGCAATTACTTGTCAGTAATGCAGTAAAATGGCACTATGATTTTGCAATAGTTATTACACTGATAAATGCAGGTATCGTCCCGATAAAATGCGGAGAATATCGCAGTGCAATAAGTTTACTTTATACACTACTCAGAATGGGTATCATGAGCCACTAAACATTAGTGACCACGAACTTTTACCTTTTCGGGGGGATGGACATAAATAGCCAATCTACTTCTGCTTACCTTCCAATTTGGGGCGGACGGTTTTAAAATCAAATGGGAGTAGTATTGGAAGAGGCTTCGGGCAAGCAGTTGTTACTTATGGGCGATGAGAAGTTACAAAGGGTTTTTGTACTTCGTTGAATCTCTTTGTATTTACTATTGGAGGCTGCGGCCGGAATCGAACCGGCGTAGATGGCTTTGCAGGCCACTGCATAACCATTTTGCTACGCAGCCATAATGATAAACAAAAAAGCCGCGACTAACGCGGCTTTTTTATATTATTTGGAGCGGGAAACGAGATTCGAACTCGCGACCCCAACCTTGGCAAGGTTGTGCTCTACCACTGAGCTATTCCCGCTTAACTATTTAAATGATTATACGGATTTTTTTAGATTCGTCAAACACTATTTAATTATTGTACATCGATACCCAAAGCCCAACCACTAGTGCCCTTACATGGGCCATCTTCAACCTGCACTTTAACAAAAGCTTTTGCTTGCCCATAAGCAGCGCTGAAATCAAGGGCCGTTACCGGCGTACCTTGAGGAATATGCTGGCAAGTGCCGTTTCTGTCGGATTCTTCACTGTCATCATAGGCCGCCAACGCGCCTGGAGCCGCAACCAAACGCACTGTTGCTGAAGGATCAGGAGCATTAGAGCTTTTGAGAACATATTTTTGTCCTGACACCAAATCTTTTATCTTGGGTCCAGTAACTGACTTGGAACCACCACCACTCATCATGATAACCAAAAGTGGCACCGTGACGACGGCCAAAAGCCCATAAAATAACTTGGGATTTTTTTCTTTTAAATCCAGCACTGAAGAAACTAAATTACCGCCTATATTTTTAGCTGTATCCCCAGCCTTACTTGCCAAAACCTCAGCTTTTTCAGCAGCCTTACTGACGTTTTCCTCAACCGCTTTGACACTTTCTTCAACCACTTTAACGCTTTCTTCTACGCTATTAACATTCTCTTCGGTATTTTTGGCGTTTTCTTCGTTACTCATTTCTCATCCTCATGGAATTGTATTTTATATTTATTTTATGAGACTTTGCCCAAAGTATTCAATAGCTGTCCCGTGAGCCAGCCCGCTTAAAAACATTTCTAAAAATCAAGTAAACTGGCTTGCTCTTGTTACATTACAACCGACAGTCAATGCTAAAACCGCTTACTCAATGTGACAACTTAACACGATGAAAAAACTTTTCAAGTGCTTTATAAGCATAAAGCGCTATTTTAATCGCACACTACTAAGGCATCTACGCAAAAACCGCTTTGATTAATCACAAAAAGACTTTGTAAAAAACATAAAAAACAAAATTTATCAGTGCCTTAAATTATTATCAACAGGAAAACCCAACATAAATTTTACCCCCAAACACACAATCGTCGAACATTATTAAATAAAATCGTAGCCTTTTTTAGCCTGTTCGAGTTTGGCCTGTTCAACAATGCGTTGGCATTCAAACAGCCAATAACCCAAACCAATATTTTTCCTGTTTTTCATCATAACCGGAAAATCTTCTCGCCCTATAGTCAAATCGACAACATCATTATCTTCAAACATAAAATAGTCGGTGATAACGTAATTTTTTTCACTGGACAGCTCCTTTGTACTGTAATAAACCCCTTTTTGAGGCGGATTATTACCTATTGCATGACGTTGCCTGCATACCACGGCATAAAAACGGTCTGCCAGCAGTTGCACACCGAAAGCTATTTTGCCAGCTTGGTTAACAACACTCAGTTTGTTGACAATGCCCAAGGCACGATTACATTCAGGTTCGTATTTTTTTCTGAAGCTGACCAGACTACCTACCGATAACACCCCAGGTTCCTTAAATACAGCAGATAGCAATCTATCGGAAGCTGATTGGGCCAACAATTGCTCATTTTTTTCTTGCTCGGACGCATCCGCTTTATCCGTAGCGATATCCGATACACTTTTTATGTCATAGGTTGCCGACAAACCTATGGCAATATATCGATCCAAGCGATCAACAAATAAGGGGGAACCTTGCAGCTCAACACCAAACCACCTTTGTTGCAAATAACTCAATAGTTCTGCGGGAAGCCTGCTAATCTGTTTGTTCAAGCCAAACATTGTATTTAAAAAGCCTGTATCGGTTCTATTAGATAGCTTTTCTTGCTGATTGAGAAATTTATAGAGCTTGGTAAAATCAAGATAAAGCCTGAATGAATCGACTTCCGAATCAACATCATCTTGAAAATAAGGCGGTTTGTCCTCATCAGTCAGAATCATACACTGTATGTCCTGGTTCATGACCGGCACGCGCTTAAAGCTAACCAATGTTGCGATTGATCCTGCAAAATCATAAACCAGCGGAATTTCTTTTTGCATCAATCCTGTTGGATCAGCAAGGTGCAATAACAATATTTGTTTATAGCAGGCATCAGGTGACTGGGTTTTAGCAAATTGATCAAAATGCTGAGTGACTTTAACAGCATTATTGTTTGTCGTTACACTGAGTTTGAAAAGGGAATGCAGATCTATCCACACCCAATCGGGTACAGATACGCGCATGATAAAATGGCTGGTAATAATACGGCCCAGTTTATTAATGCATCGTTGTAAGGTCAGCGCCGTATTCTTCCCTTTGAACCAACCTGCATCCCGGTGGGTGAGCTCTTTTAATACCGTCCAATAACCGACGGCACACTCTTTTTCAATCGAGATCAGAACATCAAAAATCCTCTGCTCATTCTCATCTTTGGGAAATCCGAATTTTATGAGCCGGCCTTGGAGATAATCTTCAATCATCCTGACATGCGGCTCGATCCTTTCCAATACATCCAATCTGAGTTGACTGGGCATGGCAAGGGTATTGAGTTCCATAACAAAATCATGAATCAGCCGCGTCGCCAAACTCAGATTGGCGGCAGGCAACTCATCAAGCCACTGCTGCAACGATTTTGCTTCAAATTCCTTCAGGCGCAAAGGCTCATTTTGTTGCCTTGGAATCACCATATAAAAAGAGTTCTTCACATAATCACCGTATTATTTTTTATTCCGACAATGGCGGTGGAAGCCAGATTATTGCTTGTTAAATAATGGGGCAACAGTTCCCCATGCCCATCGTACAGCGACTACTAATTTCTATCCTTCAGGCTGTAAACACAGCACATCCAATCATTCAGGCCCGCCTTTTTTCACCATCATTCCTTTCGAAGGATTATAGCCTATGATTGCGGCAACCATAAAAACCATAAAAGCTGCCAAGGTGTAAAACAAGGCTTGTTGATTAAGTTGTCCATACAGCGCAAAACGAATGAGTTCAACCGCCTGCGAAAACGGATTGTACTGCGACAGGTTAAACAACAGTACGCTGGATTCCTTCACTTTCCACAGCGGATAAAGCGCCGTTGACATAAAAAACATCGGGAAAATAACAAAATTCATCACACCGGCAAAGTTTTCCAGCTGTTTGATGAACGATGACAGCAACAGCCCCAACGCGCCCAACATCAAGCCAGACAACAGCAAAGCCGGCAATACCCACAGATAACCTTGCCAAGGTGCTTTAATATCGTAAAACCAGGCAACAGCCAAAAATACATACACTTGTAAGACCGATACGCCCACACCCGCCAATAATTTACTCAGCAGCAAAAACCAGCGCGGCAAGGGGCAAACCATCAATACCCGCATACTGCCCATTTCGCGGTCATAGACCATCGATAGCGAGCTTTGCATACCGTTGAACAACTGAATCATGCCGCATAAGCCAGGCGTAATATACACTTCGTAAAGAATATAGGTTTCATAAGGTGGCGTAATGGCCAGTCCCAAGGCCGACCGAAAACCTGCTGCAAACACAAACAACCATACCAAAGGCCTGACCAACGCCGAAACAAAACGTTCGCGCTGGGTGACAAAACGGAACAACTCACGCCAGACAATGCCCCACAACGCCCGCCAGTAATGCAGAATACTCACGCTACCGCCTCCTCTTGCGTTAGTTTATAAAAAGCCTCTTTAATCTGTGTGGCATGGGTGTAGGCCAATACTTCAGCTATCGTCCCCTTGGCCTTGATCTGGCCTTTGTGCAAAATAATGACATGGTCATTGGCGTAAATTTCATCAATCAAATGGCTGGCCCATAACACGGCCAGCTTTTCATCGGCCACCAGTTGATGCACATATTCCACCAAAGCTTGACGACTGGGCACATCCAGGCCCACGGTAGGTTCATCCAACAGCAATAGCGACGGTTTGTGCAGTAATGACCTGGCGATTTCCACTCGCCTCCGGTGGCCACCGTTGAGTTGGCGGACTTTCTCAAAACGGCGCTCGTACATATTCAGGCGTTCCAGTTCTTGCTGAATGCGCTGATTGGCCAATTTACGCCCCATGCCATGTAAAGCGGTGTGGTAGCGCAAATTTTGCATCACGGTCAAATCCATATCCAGGGTTGCCTGTTGAAACACCACGCCCAGTCTTGCCAGCGCGTTACGGGTTTGCTTCTTAATATCAAAACCGCATAATTCGATGCGGCCTTGCCGTGTGTCGTACAAACGGGTAATCAAGGAAAATAATGTGCTTTTGCCTGCACCGTTTGGCCCCAACAATACCGTGCATTCACCGGGTTGGATTACAAAATTCACCTTATCCAAGGCTTTTTTATGGCTGTACGAAAAGCTTAAATCCTCTATCAACAACGTGGGGGATACGTTCATGGCTTTACCGCAACACCCCAAGGATACGTCCCGACGCCAATTGATTTAGTCACTGTTTGGCTGTCAAGATCAATAATCGACATGTCGTTACTGACCCCGTTGGTGGTGTAAAGGCGCTTTTGATCGGGCGAAAAAGCCAGGTTCCACACCCGTTGCCCGACCAACAAATATTTCTCGACTTCAAAGGTTTGCGCATTAATTACGGCAACACGGTTTGCAGGCCCCAAAGCCACGTAACCGCGTTTCCGGTCTTTATCAATCACCACACCCACTGGCTGAATTTTTTCAGGGGCCACACCTTGCACCGCAAAACTGATATTTTTGATGATTTGCCTGGATTTAACATCAATAATCGTCAAGGTACCCGCCATTTCTGAGGTTACCCACAGCTGCTGGCTATCGCCAGTAAACATCACGGCACGCGGTCTGGGGTCAACCAGGGTATTATCGGCTATGGCATTGGTTTTAGTATCAATCCAATGCACCATATTGGTGGTTTCAGACGCGCTAATCACCCAGTTATTATCAGGGCTGACGGTAATGCCTTCCGGTTCCACGCCAACTTTAATCTGCTTGATGGCTTTCTTTTTGGCGACATCAATCACTGTGACCTGACTGTCATCTTCGTTAGACACATACATCCGATCGCCTTTGGGATTAAGGGCAAAGGTTTCAGGATCTTTACCTGATGGTAACTTGCCTAGCTCTTTAAAGCTTTCAGCATCAAACATTTTGATGGTGTTTTCATCGCTGGTGGCAATAAACAACACTTTGTTATCAGGGCTTAAGGCGATACCGCGCGGACGCACACCCACCGGCACGGTCTTGATTAACTTGCCTTCGATAGGCTCAACTACGCCCAGGGCATTATCTTTTTCCAAGGTGACAAAAACGCTTTCCGCATAAGCGGTTCCGGCTAACGCCGCCACTAACAGGACGGTTAAAAAATGTGTCTTGGTCATTCTGCGCTCCTTTTGCACAAGGTTTCGGGTTCATCATAACCCAGGGTATCCAGTTCGGTTTTGGAATGCAAAAAACCCTCAAGCGGCGCTACGGTGACTAACGACCTTGGCGCTGCCAGTAAAATGGGCTGGCGCAGCTGGCCATCCCAGGCACGAAAAGACAGCGGCGCGCCCTTGTAGCCCTGCAAAGCGAATTGTTCACTAAAAAGATAACTTTTTATATCTTTCAAGGCATTGGATTTGGTACGCGTTGCAGCCTCACCAATTGCCCGCACCGCCAGATACGCAGCATAGTCCTGTTCTTCCATCCACCGGCCTGCAGCTTCTTTAAAACGGTTTTGAATCTGTACAGCACCCCATTGCTCATGGGTTCTATGCCATGCCGTAGCAATCAGGCCTTGCGTACCGATGACAGGTCTTGGGTTCCAAGTGCGATAATCCAGATATTCACCAAACTGGCCTTGTTCATCGGCAACCACCAAAACATCGTAGTCATCAACCTGGGTAAACACGGCTACATCAGATTGGGCCGTACGTCTTGCATCGAAGGTATGCTCCCAAGTCTTTTCAGCGACTATGTCCATACCGAAACGCTTGGCTGCACGTTTAATGGCATCGGCGTACAAACGATCTTCCGGTGCTGTACCCACCACTAAAAACCATTTTTTCCAGCGTTTTTTCATCATGTACTGCGCCAGCGCATCCGCTCGCATGGCGCGGCTCGGCAAGATATGCAAAACCTGGCTACGGCACTGTTCGTTACGTAAGGCATCGTCGGAGGTGGCCACATCAAACAGGATTGCCTGTTTGGCGGCGGGCAAATCGGCAATTTCCACCACTTGTGCTGGGGGCAAATTAAGCACCACAAAGTCAAACTTACCGGCAACGGACTTGGCGTAGGTGTCGACAACACTGCCTTCAACAGGCACAACAAACTTTTTTAGGATGAATGACTGCTTGGTAAATTGCCCGGTCGTATCATTGTCCTTAATGGCCAGCTCAGCCCCAAGCTCACCTTTGTTGTCAATGAACGGATCCAAGTTAGATAACGTAGGTGGTATTTTTTGTTGTTGCGTCAGATAAGCAATGCTAACCACTTGCTTATTGCTTTTCGCATACCCCAAACCCGCATTAAACAATTGGCAGATTATTATTATTTTTAACAGCGCAGAAAAATAGGCACTCATTGAGCGGATCATAGTCTAATCTTTAAAAGTGACAGCCTTTAATTTTAACGGATTCAAGCATTTTTTGTTTATTTTCAATTATCCGAAAGCAAACAATCATTGAACTTTATTGTTTTAGGGTTAATACTTAACGCGACTTAACTTGGACACTAACTGTACGTAACTGCATGGCAGACTTCAAAAATCTTGAAAACATGGACATTGATCCGCCACCTTTTTCGCGGCCTAATACTCGAATCGGTGTTCGTTATATTCGGGAAGATATTGCTGTTGCAGTCTGCACAATCAGCCTGTTTAATTTTGGCTTCCGTTTTCAAAGAGAAATTATTGTCGAACTGATGGACATCAGCAGCAAAGGTTTGTTGATTGCAACTGACAAAAAACTGCGTGTCAACCAAAAAATCAACATTTTCCTTAAATTTGAGAACAATCGGATATTCAGACGGCCTGGCAAGGTAGTTCGAAGGGCTGACGGCCCACCCTATCGGTATGGTATACAATTCGACCGGCTGAGCAATAGCCTCGGCGATTATCTGCTTGAAACGCAAAAAAAATTGATCTTCAAATAAAAAAGCCGTAATCCTGGCTTTAGTCTGTTATAAATTTGCGTTTACCTATAAAATTTACAATTGTAATTTAGGTTAACCCGACATGACAACAACTTACACCTTAAGCGCCATAACCATTTATCCTGTAAAATCCTTGGCAGGTATCAACGCAACGCGCTGGCCTGTGACTGAAACCGGTTTTCAGTATGACCGAAAATGGATGCTTATCGACACCAACGGGCATTTCCTGAGTCAACGTACGCTACCACGCATGGCGTTAATCAAAACAGCACTAACGAATGATGCCTTGCTATTATCTGCTCCCGGCATGGCGGAGCTGTCATTACCCCTTATGCCCTCTTCCGGGGAAATTATCACGACCCAGATTTGGAAAGATCATTGCGATGCCCAAAGCGTCTCAGCCGATGCTGACCAATGGTTAAGCCATTTCTTGGATACGGACTGCCGGCTGGTTTATCAAAGCGATGACAGTATCCGGCCGGTTGATCCCAATTATGGCCTTGCATCAGACCGGGCGTCTTTTTCTGATGGCTTTCCTTTTCTGATTGTTTCCGAAAATTCACTGGCTTCCTTGAATCGAGCCATGCAACTGGATTTGCCTATGATGCGTTTTAGACCCAACCTGGTTATCGCAGGCTGCCCTGAATATGCGGAAGACAGCTGGCGTGAAATCCGTATTGGCGGTATTGATTTCAGGCTACCGAAACCCTGTTCCCGCTGCGCCGTGCCAACCATCGACCCTGAAACTGCAAAACTTGGCAAAGAACCTCTTGCCACCCTTAACCGTATCCGAAAATGGAACAATAAGGTTTATTTTGGCCAGAATGCCCTACATAATCAATGTGGTGAATTGTCTGTGGGTGATACGGTGGTGGTTAAAACAACAGGGGCCAGGCAACCGCCTTTGTATTAATATCCACAGGGTGTTTCTTGACATTGAGAGGGCATAATGCCCTCTCTTTTTTCAGGTACAGCATTAAGTAGGCCACTACTGACACATAGCTGGATTCCAGTTGGTACGCGGCCAATTTGCAATGCCATCCAACGAAACCGTACTAACGGCAGACAGATCAGTGCCGGGCAAGTCATCATCCAGTACCACGAACTCAGTGCCAACAAGTCCAGTCACAACACCACCAGTAACATGGGCATCAATTTGTTGGCTGGCAAGGTCACTGTAATATACGCCGCGCAGGTCAAAATAAGTTCGCCAGTCTTGGCCGGTGATATACGCCAAGGCGACCAGCAGGTAATCATTCCCCGGCATATTGCTTACGGTTGCGCCTGCATAGGTCGCATGCCCCTGGTAGGGAAATGCGCCGAAGCCTAATCCGGCACGCGCCGCATTCCAGGCCGTTTCATTTTGAGCGACCTGATAAAACGCACGGGACTGGCTATACAATAAAGTGAAAATATCAAAGCCATTGTGCAATACCGTACCATCACGCAGTGCCTTATTATCCAACAGGACCGGAAGCTGTAGCAGGAAGCTCATACGGATACCATTGTCCACCGCATAAGCATTATTTTCCCAAATTGCCGCATAACGGTTATTGCTGGTAGCCAGATCATAAGAATTCTTGACCTTGCACTGCGTGTTATATATCACCTTTTTAGTGACACCGCTCACAGGGGCGGTCAAATTTTGTAGATCAGACTGAATAACAGAGAACAGCTCTCGGTGATTCATGTGCCCATCAGTGATGTTAAGGTTATCATTGTGGACAACCCGGTAATAATGCCAAACGGTATTGTAAGGGAAAATATTATTGGAATTCTCCGTGGCCCGGTTAGAATATTTGCTCCAGTTGTTGCGATCCGCTGCGGTAACAAAGTGAACATTAAGCGCCTTGGTTTGCAAATTATGGCCCAATTCATGGGAATCGCCCCAGCCGATGGGGTTGATGTTCCAGGAGGCATCAAAAGGATTACCGGAACAACCTGAACCGCACGCAGCATATTGGTCATAGTTGGCATGCTGACGGTTACGGCGAAGATGCAATGTGTTGTCTGTGCAATTCCAGTTGAAGTGCTGGCAAACTGATTGCACATCAGGAGACAGCGTATCCGCCAACGATTTACCCGGCAGCTTAAAGCCGGCCAGATTGTAGACGGTTTCGACAAAATTCACTTTGTAATCATCAAACAAATGCTGGACATCACCGGCATAATCAATTTTCAAGGCTTGGCCATTACGGCTTTGCTCAAGGCTAATCGGAGTTGATGCGCTATTCAGGAATTTGTCCTTACGCATGTGCGCTTCAAAGCCATCACCACGAATGTCGATATGCGGCAGCGGGTTAGTCTTGACATCATTCACAAACTGCTGCACCTGCACAGAATCACCGATATTAAGGACAGCAGCATGTTGGGCGACGCCGGTGAAATTCAAACTCACTTTTTTGCCGTTGTTAGCGGCATTTCCATACAGACGAAGGTAAATCGGCCCCCCGTAAGGCGAAGACAAAACTTTGGTTTCTCCGGGCGCTAATTTTACCGTTGTACTCTGTAAATACTGCGGACGGTCGTAAGATTCTAAAGAACGCGAGGTCCCCACGCGCTGAAAGTTGAAAAACACCCCAACGCTGGCGGTGGTATTTTGGTCTGTGCGCTCCACTGTAATGGATTTTCCTGGCAACAGATAGAGGCCGGTGCTGGTCCATTCCTCTGTATTGAGGAGCGTTTCTGTCACATCGGTGGCAATCGTTGCAGGAAAGGGATACATAGGGCAATTACCACTGACGACCAGGGACTTTTCACAAATGAATGTGCCCAGTTTCTTCTGCGCCGCATTGGAATTACGGCTGTAATAAACAGACCAATCCGCAAATGCCGCCCGGCCAATGGTCGATACATTGTTCAAGTCGATAGGGTAATTAATTGCCGCTGTTTGTGCATCGCCGACGCGGTACTTGTCACCCAACAGCACCAGTAGTTTTAACAAACGGTTGCCAGTGTTGCCAAATAAATCAAAACCTTGACTATCCAATACCTTCAAGGCGGCTCGTGTCAAATCCAAGCCATCACGCAATGCGGTTTTAAAGATACTATCACTACAGGCATCCAGGGTACTTTTTACACCTTTGCAGGCACTGACCAAGTCGCTTGGCAGGGAATTATTCGCCAAATTGGCAACAGCAGTCTGGATAGGCGCCAGCGGATCATTCGCTAGCAGTGTCGATGAATCATACGCCACCAGCTTTTCCTGATTCCAATAGTTATCGGTCGTGCGCAGCTTAAACAGATCCATCAACGCGTCGCCAAGATCGTTCATACCTCCGTCATATTGCACATAAAGTATGGGTATCCCTTGGGTTTGGGCATTTTTGACCGCCTGCATTGTCGCATTCAGGTTGAACGGCACGCCGTGCGTATCTTCACTGCCATTGTCCCGACCAATTACCAAAAGATTGGCGGTTTGTAAGCATGTGGCCAATTTGGCGCTCTCGCAAGCATCCTGGGCATTAATGGTGGCATTTGGAAAGGTATCCTTAAACCACTGGTGCGTTGTAGCATCATGTTTAAACCAATAACTGTCAGGCATGTGAGCAATGACCACATTAAATGCACCCGTCTTAAGGTCGTTTCGTTGGGCCAACCAGCCGGACAAACTTTCCAGAAATGCCTGTAACTTGGTATTGCCGGTGCCGCCTGGTTGTGTGGTGCGTTTGAGGTCATGGAAAGGATTTGCGCCCAGCGCACCATAACGGTGGCCATCCAGGATCCCCGCCACTGCCAGGTTTTTATTCTGGGAAGGGGGCGTTTTTGCTGCCGCATTGGAAACGAGCAACGGGAAAGACTGCTCAAAGCTGCCGCTATCAAACCAGACAGAATCGTGCGAGGGATCCCAGTCAATATCGGTGATGCTGCTAGCCGTCGTCTGGCCATTGGCATCCAGCTGAAAAATATCAATGTAATTTTGTTTACTTTGGGTTTTGATGCTGGCTAACGTTTGCAAAGCTTCTGCAAGAAGCTCAGACTCAGTAACTATGCTGGCATCACCTGTACGTACCGATTTTTCTATCAAAGATTCGCCAGCAAGCACCTGCAAATTAAAAGGGGCAAGATTCGCATCACCGCCCTTGCCATCGCTGACACTGATGCTGATAGCATTCGTAGTACCCACATTGGCCGCCGCCGGTGTGCCTGTCAACGCGCCGTTGCTGGTATTGAAACTGGCCCAGGCCGGTTTGTTGGCAATAGTAAACGTCAATGCGTCATTATCCGGATCGCTGGCGGTAGGGATAAAGCTGTAGGCCGCGCCTGCATTTACACTGGTTGCTGGCGTACCGCTAATGACCGGGGCACGGTTCGATTGCCCCACCGTCAGGTTGAATGCGGCAAGACTGGCAGTACCGCCCTTACCATCTTTGACAGTTATACGGATGCCATTGGTGACACCCGTATTAACTTTAGTTGGGGTACCCGCCAATGCACCTGTGCTGACATTGAAACTAGTTCTACTTTGTTAAATCAACATCGCCCTATCATGTTGAAAAAACCAATTGATTTTTAAACGCATAATCAATCGATGCTTGCCTCCTCC
>SBAV01000213.1 GCA_005239965.1 Methylobacter tundripaludum | reverse complement strand
GCCTGCCCCACATCGGCCCATTAATATCGGCTAAGGCAATGGCTGGCTTAGACCATGTTGCAGGTACCATCAACGTCACATCCATCGCCAGACGCTCCAATTTAGGATAGGAAAAAATCACCTCTCCCAACGGCCGCGCGCCCAAATGCGATAAATTCCGATGTGCGCCTTTAAGGGTGGCTTCCGGAATGATGGTTCTGGCCAAAAGCAATGGCTTTCCCTGCGTGTGCAACATAACTTCACGGACCAGCGCATAGCGGTGTTCAGGCAAATCCAGCAATCTGCGCTCACTCAACAACGGTGTAGCCCATTGATGAAACAAGATATTAACCGCAACCGATGCGCCATAACGACTGCGTAAGCGCTGTGTTAAGGAACCTGATTCATAAACCCATGATTGCACATTTTCGAGCATATGATGGCGAAATCCCGGTCGGTTTTCGCGCCATACCGGTTGCCCGGCCAATAAAAAACTTGTGCGTGCCAAGTGCGTTTAAACCTCTGAATAGTCTGTAGTTGCGCCCAGCCAGCGATCACACAGCGGCTGAATAGCGTGGGGGGCTTGTTTAAAAAGTTGCGCGCCAACCTGCTGAACGTTATCCAACAAATCAGCATCACGGCATAAGTCGGCAATTTTAAATTGAACAGCACCGGTCTGACGAATGCCCATAATTTCACCGGGGCCACGTAATTGCAAATCTTTTTCGGCGATAACAAAACCATCATGGCTATCCCGTAAAATGCCTAGCCGTTGCCGGGCAGTTTCCGATAAGGGCGCTTGGTACATCAGCACGCAGTAACTGTCGTTAGTGCCACGCCCTACCCTGCCCCGCAACTGATGCAGTTGCGACAGGCCCAGCCGTTCTGGATTTTCTATTACCATTAAGCTGGCATTGGGAACATCAACGCCCACTTCAATAACGGTAGTCGCCACCAACAAATCCAGTTGATGGCTTTTGAAAGCTTCCATGACGGCATTTTTTTCGGCATTTTTCATACGGCCATGCAACAAACCGACATGCACTTTTGGCAACAGCAATGCTAATCGTTG
This sequence comes from Methylobacter tundripaludum, assembly GCA_005239965.1. Lineage (GTDB taxonomy): Bacteria > Pseudomonadota > Gammaproteobacteria > Methylococcales > Methylomonadaceae > Crenothrix. Next base: position 7,651 of record SBAV01000213.1, on the reverse strand, counting down.
CGCAGTGTTTTCAGCGGCTTCGGCTTGCAAGGCATCGGACTCTTCAATCAAGGTACACACCCAGTACACCTGTCTTTTGTTTTCAACCCAGTTGTTAATCCGGTCTATCACCTCATCGCGCCGTTCTGCGGAAATGACGCGGGTGACAATAGGTGTACGACCCGGTGGCAATTCATCAATAATGGAAATATCCAAATCCGAATATTGCAACATAGCTAAGGTACGGGGAATTGGGGTCGCTGTCATCACCAACTGGTGCGGTCGCAAGGTATTGTGTTGGCCTTTCTCGCGCAGTGCCAACCGTTGATGTACGCCGAAGCGGTGTTGTTCATCGATAATCACCAAACCGAGACGGGAAAACACAACGCGCTCTTGAAACAGTGCATGGGTGCCGACAACCACGTTTGCGGTGTTATCCTGCAATTGCTGCAAAACCTGTTGCCGGGCAGCGCCTTTCAATTGCCCGGTCAAAAAGACCACGTTAATATCAAAAATACTAAACCAGGCACTAAAATTTTTAAAATGCTGCTCCGCCAATAACTCGGTCGGTGCCATTACCGCAACCTGATACCCTGCCGCCAATGCCAACAACGCCGCGTAAGCTGCGACAATCGTTTTGCCAGATCCTACATCACCTTGCACCAAACGCATCATCGGATGGGCTTTCTGAAAATCATGGCTGATGTCGGCAATAACCCGTTGCTGCGCTCCGGTTAGCGTAAACGGTAAAGAACGTAAAAACCGGACTGTCAGACTTTGATTACCGGAAAATACCGGCGCTTGCCAAGCATTGCTTTTGTGGCGGGCAAGCCGCAGGACAAGGTGGTGCGCCAGCAACTCTTCGAAAGCCAGCCGTTTTGTTGCGGCCGTGTCGCCCTGTTGCAAGGCATCGGCAAGCGAATCACCAGGGCTATGTAGCGTCTGTATGGCGGTGATTAAATCGGGATAGTGGAGGTCTTGCAAAATAGACGTTGGAATCCAGTCCGGCAACAGTTGAGGTTGATTACTACACAGCACCAAAGCCTGTTTAATGACTTTCCTAAGTACACCTTGATTAAGACCCTCAGTCAGCGGATAAACCGGCGTCAACCCCACTTCGCCAACTGGCGTATCCAGGCTGGCGATCACGCTGTACTCAGGATGTACCATTTCCAATCCCGCATAGCCGTAACGCACCTCGGCAAAACAGCTGATAAATACACCCGGTTTAAGGGTATGCTGCTGACTGGCGGTAAAATGGAAAAACCGTAAATCCATAAAACCCGTGCCATCACTGATTCGACAGATTAAACTTCTGCGTCCTTTCAGCAAAACATCGGTAAATTCGACTTTGGCCCTGATTAAGGCGCTCACGCCTGCCTGTAAAGCGCCAATCGGGCATACCTGCGTCCTGTTTTCATAACGAGACGGCAAATGGAAAAGCAAATCCTGGATGACATGAATCCCAAGCTTCGCCAACCGCTGGGCTGTGTGCATACCGACGCCTGCCAAGGCAGTCACCGGCTGACTGAGATCAGTCATCACAGGCGTTAGTGTTTCCCGTTCCTGTCCTAAGAAGCGGGATATTCCTGCGGTTTCAAGTACATGATGGCATCGATTTCCACTTCCGCGCCTTTAGGTAAAGCAGCAACGCCCACAACGGCGCGGGCTGGATAAGGCGCTTGAAAATAATGCGCCATCACCTCGTTAACCATAGGGAAATGTGACAAATCCGTTAAATACACATTCAACTTAACAATTTCATCGAGACCACCACCACTGGCTTCAGCAACAGCCTGCAAATTGCTAAACACCTGGGTAATTTGCATAACGATATCACCCTCCACCAAGCCCATGGTCTCCGGCACCAAGGGTATCTGACCGGACAGAAAAACCATTCGATCTACCCTAATCGCTTGCGAATAAGTGCCTATCGCTTGTGGAGCGTCAGCCGTTTGAATTACTTGTTTTATCATAAGCCTATCCTTATCAAATACATAGGTCTTGAACACAGCAACCTATCCCGCTTGTGCGCTGCATTAATCATTGGCCTCCCTTGCTTTATTAAACGCATCCCTGAAATCAAGGTATAGCGGTTGTTCTGTTTCCAGCATCAGTTTTAGTAATCTGTGTTGCAGTTGATACTTGACATTGCCCACCGCCAATGCGCCAATTCCCACGGCTCCAGGCGCATTTACGGCATGTATGAGCGGTGCGCCCAAGTCATTGCGTTTTACACCCTCTATGCCCAATGGCGGTACGGCATTCACATCGCCCGCCACTTTCAATTGCGTGGCTTCGTCCAGCACGCCAGCGCCAATCACTTGTATACCGGCTTTTGCCGTACAAAAGATAACATCGGCTTTGGCAACCAGTCGCGCTTTGTCCGCTTCAGAACTGGCAGATGTACCTTTGAGATTACAACCAAAGCGACGATTATATTCCGTGGCAATTTCCAAGGCAGTATCGATGGACAAATGGTCCGCCAACCAGACATCGGCACCGGCTAATGATGCAATAACCCCGGTAGCAATTCCCACAGAGCCTGTGCCACCAAAAACAATAGCCTTGCAGCCTTTTAGTTCAGTGTTGTGTTTTTGCCGCAATTGTTTTTCAACACAGGCCACTAAAGCGGCTGCCGTGGTGAAAGCGCCACTGGGATCAGCAAATACTGATACCTCAAAAGGCGGCACCATGGCTTTTTTGCACGCGTCCAGCATGTCCATGGCAAGCCCCAAATTGCGACCGCCAATAAAGATACCGGTACGTTTTACCCCGGAAGGCCCGCGCGAAAAAATGGTATCTTGCGTCAGCCCGTAAACACTTTCCAACTTGACATTACTGTAAGGGACAATCACATCAAAACCCGCATCCACCGCCATATTTATGTCAAACGGGCTGTTATTCGGCATAGGGTCAAGCATGTGAAGAATACTGCGCTTTTCCATCGATTTTTTCCTGTGTTGAAAATGAAAATAAGCCGCTAAATTTAGTTACTGGCCTTGATATATTCTCTCGCCACAGCAAAAGCATGTTCAAAATGCAAATAAACCGGCTTTTCACTGTCGATCATTTTTTTCAACAAACGATTTTGCGCCTGGTATTTAACATTGCCAATAGCCAAAGCACCGATGCCTACCGCACCACTGCCAGAGCCCTGGATAGGCGTGCCGTTATGGAAGGCATCAACGCCAGCAATACCGGATGGCGGTACTGCATTAACATCGGCAGCCACTTTTAATTGCGGTGCTGAAGCAACCAGTTCAGCGCTCAACAGCTCAATCCCTGCAGCGCCCGTTGCAAACACCACATCAGCGGTTTTAATGAATTCTGCTTTTTCGGCGTCAGCACCGGCGGTGATCACCACTTTACCGCCACCGAATTCGTTACTGCACATGTCTGCCACACGTTGCGCCTTGTCCAGTTGTCTACCGATAATTCTCACCTGGGCACCCGCCTGCGCTGCAATCACTGCCGCCGCCTGCCCCACAGGGCCAGTCCCGCCCAGCGCCAAAATAACCTTGCCTTCCAAGGTAGTATTAAATTTAGTCATTAATTCGCGCTCAACTGCGGCAACCATCCCGGCGGCGGTAGTAAACGCGCCGCTCGGATCGGCAAAAACAGACACTTCAAATGGTGGCACCATGGCTTTTTGCGCCGCTTTCAGCATATCCATTGCTTCTTTGGTATCGCGCCCACCGATAAATAGGCCGGTGCGCTTCAAACTTTTGGTGCTACGCGAAAAAATGGCATCTTGCACCAAGCCTTGAACTTCACCCAGTTCAACATTGATATACGGAATTGCAGAAGTCCAGCCTGCATCCAATGCCATATTGACATCAAAAGGACTCAGATTTTTGGCAGTGGTCAGCATGTGTAGAATGTATGGTTTTTCCATGGGGTTTCCTTGATGTATTTAATCAAGGCAGTATAAAAGAAAAATAGCGGAATGGCACTACTCATATTCTTATGATAACGGGTGTGCTTAAAAAGGCGGGAGCTAACTGCTCAGCTTATCAAATCACGGGATGCGTGATTTTATTAGTGAAAAAGACCAAAAACGTCATTTTTTGTCGATTTTTTACATAAAAAACTCGCTGCAGCCCAAGTAATTCAAGGCTGAGTAGTAACAAATTCCCGTAATATTCAACACCGGCAACTTCGATAAGGGTGAATGTCAAAATAAGCGAAACTATCTTATGGGATAAGCATTGACAGGCTATTTATACAGGAATACATTAATGTTTATATTAAAATCCGAGTATATTTATGAACATTTCTAGTGAAGACATTATCCCTTTTGGCCAAGTCCGCGCCAGATTTACGCAACTGGCTGAACATGTGCGCGCTGGCCAGGAAAAGATTATCACCCGAAATGGTGAGAGTTACATTGCTTTGGTTGCCGCAGAAAAGCTGGATTATTACCACCGGCTTGAGCAGGAACATATTCATTTATTATTGACGCAGGAAGTTGTGCAAGGTTTGGATGATTGTGATGCAAACCGGTTGTTTGATGTATCCGCCATGCGCGAAAAGTATGGCCGCTGATTATGCCGACGCAGATCAACGTAAGGATAACCGCAAACTTTGCACGTAACCTGGATGACATCGAATGTTTTTTTAAAAAGATTGACCAGCCAAAACAGTTTGAGGGCTTGCTGGATCATCTTTTTGACACCATAATTCCAAACCTTCAGCAATTTCCGTTGATGGGCAAAGACTTTCTTGCAGAATTGCCTGGTTCTGTCGAAGGTATAACGGCGCTACAAAAAATTAAGGCCAGGATGCCTGAAGACGCCAGTATCCGGCAATATCTAGGTAAAGATTACCTTGTTTTGTATTGGCTGAAAGATCAGGAAATAGCATTGCTTACTATAAAGCATCATAAGCAGCTTTATTTCAATGTCAGGTAACGCTTGTTATGAAGAAAAAACCGTGAACGGGTTATTAAAAATCTAACCAACCGGGCTGAGGTTCTGGGTTTTCAATTAACATCCTCCCAGAAACAGCTTAAAAAATATCAATTATACCGGCGACTTAGAATGATCTTCCTGACCTTAACTTATTGAATTTTATGGTGGGGCGTCAGGGACTCGAACCCTGGACCTATGGATTAAGAGTCCACTGCTCTACCAACTGAGCTAACACCCCCAAAAATCTGTTTGGTTGCCAATTGTAAAGGGTTTTACCGAAAAATCCAAATACAACCACACGACGCGAGTAAAGACTACTTTTTTATCATCGCCCAAAGCTGCTTAAAATAGGATTTGGACATTTCTTTAAGCATCTCGACATTACCTCTTAACGTAGTTGTATTAAAAGCTAAAATCCCCCATCTTTCCCGGCGGCGCGACATCCAGTTCTTTTTATAAGGGTCATCTCCCTGTAAATAGTCAACCTCGTTTACTTGATCATAATCAATAACATATTGCATAAGCTTTGCAGTTAAAACGGTACCGATAGCGTACTGTTTGTAGTCTTCATCGTAAGCCACTTTAAAAATGTAAGCTATATTTTCAGAAACAATCCATATTTGTGCCGCAATAGGTTTGTCATGCAAATAAGCTATTCCCAAACGCAAAGCGCCGGCTTTTTCGGCTGATCTAATGAACCCTGAAATAAAATGCGTATACGGTTCAGTGTGTTTCCAACTCAAACTATAAACTTCTTCATAAGCCTTTATTGCCTCAGCTAAGTCTCGTTCATGTGTGATTATGGTTATTTTCGCACCATCAAGTTTTTCAAACTGCTTGGTTTTGGTGTTGATAGTGCTTCTAACTTTTGGCTTAAGCTCTGACAGATACTGTGCAAACGAGCGGCCATTAACTTCCAAATACCAATTTCCGAAACAAAAGAAAGACACAGAAGGAATTTTTGCCTGTTTCAATGCCTTTAATAAAAGCGATACATCGTCTTGAGACATGGGTTGTAAGCGCATCACATCCCATCGGTGGGGCATTGTTTTCAGATTTATGAAAAAATCACTGAGTACCATTTTTTCAGAATCCAACTCTCTGTCATGTATCAGCTGATAAATCGGCGAATAATAGTTGGTGAGACTTTTTAATTGCCGGCAACCATTATTTAATAAGGCATATTCAACAGGGAAAATAATCTGAGCTTCCCCCTGATTTTCAATTATTAAAAAATCATAGATTCCCTTATCTACCTTAACAACAGTATCAACGAAATTTTGATACCAGGATAAATTCGAAAACCAGTTGATTTTATTGTTTTTTAATTTTCTGACCGCAGTTTCCGGCAACGCTTCTAAACTTGAATTAATAATGCCCATCAGCTAAATTTGCAATACAAATAAAAAATGATTATAGCCAAAAACTAAATTAATGAAATTTCACCCCATTAATGAGCATGCCCAAAGTTTCCCTAAACCTGGATTATCGGTTTTACCCCTGGTTAATTTTAAATTCTTGGGTATTCCTGCAAAAAACAAATTTTTTTCGCCTTTTAGCAATAACGGCTCTTTATACGCAGATGGCCGTTCGGCATTGGCACACGCCCTTCAATTAGCCGGTCATTCAGGCCAAAACGCCATCCTGTTTCCTGCCTATCACTGCGGGTCAATGATTGAACCGGCAATCTGGTTGGCAACAGATATTTATTTTTACAACCTGAACAAAGATTTGTCGCCCGATTTAAACCATATAAAACAACTGATTTCACAGGCTAAAAAACCCGTCAAGACATTGGTCGTCGTGCATTATTTTGGTTTTTTTCAACGCCTCGACAGCCTTGCACAGGTATGCAAGGAAAATGGCATCACGCTTATTGAAGATTGTGCTCACGCTTATTACAGGCTAGATAATAAGACCAGCAGTCCTAAGGGAGATTTAGCTATCGCCAGTCCGCGAAAATTTTTTCCGATTCCCGACGGCGGTTTATTGTGTATCAATAACCCAGCATTGCAAAAAGAAAATACCCTAGAAGCACACTCTTTCAAAGCAGAGATAAAAGCGTTATACAATTGCTTACAAACAGCAACGCTTTTCCCAAAGCCTAATATCTTAGGTAAAATTATCACAAAAATAGATAGGTTGCGCACTCAAAGCCCTGCCAAAAAATCCGGCCATTTGCCTTCTCCCCAGGATTTTCTCTGGTTTAACCCCGCTCAAATTAATAAGCGGGGGAGCTATATCTCGAAAGGGATTATCCATTTCTCGTCTCACCAGCAGATTATTGAACGCCGAAGAAAGAATTATCAATACTTGTTCGATAATTTAAAAAATCAATCTAACGCGCATCCATTATACGAGCTAACCGGCGAAACAGTACCTTATATGTTTCCGTTAGTCATAAACTATCCCGCACAACATTTTATTACGCTAAAAAAACTCGGCGTGCCTATCTGGCGCTGGGAAGAATTGGCAGAATCAGGTTGTGAAAACAGCCAGTATTACCGAACGCATTTACTGCATCTACCTTGTCATCAAAGCCTGTCATTTTACGAATTGGACTGGATTATTTCACGTTTAGTCAACACATTATCAAAGCGTTGAATAATCCAAGGTAGCTGCGCATAAGTAAAATACGCCTACCGCCCAGCCTTAACCCACATTGCCATTAAGTTAAGAACACGACCCCTTCTCCAAAGGGAGAAGGTTGGGATGAGGGGAATTTAAATTGTTGATTTTATTCTCCTCACCCCAACCCT
>SBAV01000543.1 GCA_005239965.1 Methylobacter tundripaludum | reverse complement strand
GAGCCGAACATCTTGTTTTATTATTAATAATTTAAATATAGCAAAAAATTGTCACTAGACAACGAAAACTGGCATAAAAATATTTATTTGTAAATATTCTTCTTCTGAATATGTAATTAATTTTGATTAAACGATGTGCGGCGTAAAGCCGGACAGAATAGGGCTGTCCGGCGCTGGGGACTTGGTTAATTGTTATTTTGTAATGCGGCAATACGTTCTTCTAAGGGCGGATGACTCATAAATAAACGGCTAAATCCACCGCCATTAATGCCAAAAGCGGCCAATTGTCCGGGCAGGCTTTGTGTTTCATGGCCGCGTTGCAAGGCTCTCAGGGCATTAATCATCTTATCGCGCCCGGCCAGTCTGGCACCGCCGGCATCAGCCTTAAACTCTCGGTAACGCGAGAACCAAGCCACCAGCATAGAGGCCAAAAAGCCCAAGGCGATTTGTGCGACTATTTGGACAATGTAATAACCCATGCCTTGGCCGCGCTCATTTTGAAACACTGTACGGTCAACAACATGGCCTATAATGGTGGCAAAAAAGTACACGAAAGTGTTGACTACACCCTGCATTAATGCCATGGTGACCATATCTCCATTGGAGACATGAGTGATTTCGTGGCCGATAACCGCTTCAACCTCGTCTGGGTTCATGCTTTGTAACAAACCAGTGCTTACCGCCACCAAGGCGCTGTTTTTGTTCATGCCGGTTGCAAAAGCGTTAGGTTCCGGCATGTTGAAAATCCCCACTTCGGGCATGCCGATGCCAGCTTGCTGGGATTGTCTTCTGACAACGTCGAGCAGCCATTGTTCAGTTTGGTTGTGGGCTTGTTCAATCACCTGTACGCCCATGGCGCTTTTCGCCGACCATTTGGATATCGCCAATGATATCAACGAACCGGTTACACCGATGATGGCCGACATCATCAGCAGTGAAGTCAAGTTAAGGTTTATGCCTTGTGCATCAAGCGCACTCCCTAAGCCTAAGATATTGAAAACAATACTAACGACTATCATTATCGCAATGTTGGTCGCCAGAAAAAGAATGATACGCATCATAGGTAAATCCTCATCAAGTTAATGTATCGTAAAAGGAAAGCTTAATAAAAATCAGGTATTATCCATGCGCTCCTTAGAGTGACAATAGGGGCATAAGTTTATTTTATGAAAGACACGGTGTATATTTTTATGAAAAAGATAATGTTTGCCCTGCTTTTATTTAACACAGGTTGGTTGTTTGCACAACCAACCGACAAGGATCTTATTGCGAAACTGCATGTGCCCGCCGGATTTTCCATATCCATTTTTGCCGGTAATGTGCCTGGTGCCCGCAGCCTGGCATTGGGCGACAATGGCGTTGTATTTGTTGGCACTGGACGGGAAGGCGAAGTGTATGCCGTTCAAGATAGCAATGCGGACGGTAAGGCCGATAAGCGTTATGTCATTGCGACAAAACTGATGATGCCTAACGGTGTTGCCTACAAGGATGGTACGCTTTATGTGGCTGAAGTTAACCGTATCATTCGCTATGACCGTATTCTGGATAACTTAAGCCACCCCCCAAAACCGGTGGTGATTTATGATCAATTGCCCTCAGACCCGCATCATGGCTGGAAGTATTTGCGTTTTGGCCCGGATGGTATGCTTTATACCGCCGTGGGTGCGCCGTGCAATATTTGTCAACCTAAAGAAGCGATTTACACGTCATTGGTGCGCTTGGATGCGGATGGCAGTCATTTTGAAATCATTGCCGTCGGCATTCGGAACACGCTGGGTTTTGATTGGCAGCCGGACACCAAAACGCTTTTTTTCACCGATAATGGCCGTGATTATTTAGGCGATGATGCACCTGCTGATGAGCTTAATCGCTGGTCGACTGTTGGCGAACATTTTGGTTTTCCATACTATCATGCAGGTGATATTGCTGATCCGGAAATTACGACAGACAAAAAAATGCAAGAATTCACCGCGCCGGTATGGAAATTCAAAGCCCACGTTGCGCCATTGGGTGCGCGATTTTACCGGGGTGATCAGTTCCCGCAACAGTATAAAAATCAACTTTTTGTGGCGCAGCACGGCTCATGGAACCGCACCAAACCCGATGGTTATCGCATCGCCCTGGTTAAATTTGACCATGACCAGCCTATTGCTGAGGAAGTTTTTATTGATGGCTGGTTAGATAAAGATGACGAAGTCTTGGGTCGGCCTGTCGATATTTTGGAAATGCCTGATGGCAGTCTGTTGATTAGCGATGATCAGCTGGGCGTTATTTATCAAGTGAAATACAAAGGAGAGTGATGAATAAGCAATTTGAAATTGTCAATAAGGAAATTGTTTATCGGGGGTTTTTCCGCATGGAAAAATACCGGCTAAAACACACACTATATGCCGGTGGCTGGAGTGAAGAAATCAGCCGCGAGCTGTTTGTGCGCGGAAGTTGTATTGCTGTTCTGCTGTACGATCCTGATGCTGATAAAGTTGTGCTGATTGAGCAATTTAGAGCCGGTGCCATCATTCGCCCCGAACGGGCCTGGCTGGTGGAAATTGTTGCCGGGGCTATTGAAGAGGGCGAAACTGCCGAAGATGTGGCATATCGTGAATCTTTGGAAGAAGCCGGTTGCGAAATACAGGAGCTGATAACCATTAATGAATTTTACACCACGCCGGGCGGGGCATCAGAACGCATTACCTTGTTTTGCGGTCGGGTGGACAGTGCCCAAATTGGCGGCGTTCATGGTTTGGACGATGAGCATGAAGATATTTGGGTGCGTACCGTTTCTTTTGATGAGGCCTATCACATGGTACAGACCGGTGAGATAGAATCGGCTATTCCGATTATTGCTATTCAGTGGCTGGCTTTGAACAGGCAACAGTTACAGCAGCAGTGGTTAAACACAGCCGGTAGGTGTTGAACCACGCGACTTTATCTGACGTTGACTGGCTGAGTTTGATACAAATCGGCCTGTCAATGATTTGTATTTCACAACGAGATAAAGTTAATGGTGATACGCAAGGCAGGTGTGTTTACATTAGGTTAATGAGAAGTTATCAGGAGATTATGGTATATTGAAATTCCATAATTAAAATTAAAAGGCACTTATTTTATGCTGTTGAGAACAACACTGATTTTTTTATTGATGACTTTTGCCGCAAATGCCGAAGTTAAATTAACTGAAAAAGATATTTTAGGCGCTTGGCAAATCGATTCCGAATCTATCAATAGTGATGGTAGTAATGCTAAAAAATTGAATTCGATTTGGACTTTTCGTAACGATGGCACAATGGAAGGCCTGTCAACCGATTCGGACATTAATGCGCGGGCTTCTGAAATGCGCGCTACTGTTAAATATTCAGTTGAAGATGGCAAAATAGTTAAACAAACGACCCCTGGAAGATCAAAATTCGAAACATGTACAGCGGTTGAAAAAAATGATCAGAAAATGACGTTGGAATGCAACCACGTCTATTTTTTCATGACGAAAAAATAAAACCTTTATTTTCTTGTATTCTTTAAATAAGCCAGATTAGCTCGTAGGATGAAATAGCGTAGCCGTATTCCGCCACATGATGGGTGTTTCATACAACGGAATGCGCCTTACCGCGTTGTTATAGCGCTCAAATTGTTTAGGTTCGCTGGTAATCTGTCATCAACCCAACCATGATAATTATGATGCCGACTACAATATAAAAAATCTGCGCTAGGCCATCAAATCCTAAACCAAAAGGCAGCAATACCAAAACAGGCCCTACTACGCGTTCAATCCATCCGTGGATTGTAAACGGAATTAGTTTGACAGCGCCCAGTGGAAAATCAGTTAGAAGCGTTACGGTTAGATGAATTACGGCCAGTGCGTAGGCTAATATTCCTGCGATGCCCGTTAATCCAAAAAAGGCCGGTGCAATTGCAAATAATACGACTGTTATGTAGTCCAGGTATCCATGTAGAGTTGGTGAGATTATTTTCATGCTTATTCCCCTTATGTTTGTAGATATGGAGACAACAATTTTTATTTTGCCTGGAACCACTCAAAACTATTGCGTATAGCCATTTGTTATAGTGGCGGCAATATTTTTTACTCCTTTTTCCCCAAGTTGACAAGAATAACTGGTTGTTAGTGTTAGCAACAAATAGAAATGTCCGGTTTTGCAGCAAATGAATTGTCCGCTTTTTATTCGTAGTGCGTCTACATTCGAAGAACTTTGACTGTTTGAGCTTGCTTTGTATAAACAATCGTCCAGTTCACCAGTCAATCTCTTTAGAGCAAGATTCGATGGATTCTTTCACTCCTTCTTTGATTAATTCCCGCATACCGGAAATTGACAGAAGATAAAGAGTTTCTTGAACAGCGTTGTGGCGCTTTCCGGCAATTGTGTAATCATTCAGTCCCCCTCTTTGAAAAAGAGGGATTAGTAACCTGAAGGTCATAAAGGGAGATTCTTTAAATACCCCCTCAATCCCCCTTTATTCAAAGGGGAAGTGAATACTTACGGTTGCGCGGTACCGACAATCCGTTGTTTTGCCGAAAAATCATTGATGGACTTGTTTTTACGCCATCTCTTTTGTTGCCTTTTCAATCACGCTATCGGGTATGCCAAGTTTTTTTAAGGCCGCTATCAATTTGGCTTCTTTACTAAAAGTAAATTGCGCTTCATCACGGCACAGTCCATCACTGATGTATGATTTTAATAATGCCTGATAGCCGCTGAAGCCTTTGTAGGGCGCAATAGCCTTCATCGATTCTACGACATCAATTGGTATGCGTAGGGTAATTGAGGTCATTGGCCGATCTTTGTTTAGGCGGTTTTTAAGGGTATCAGAAATCATAATCATTGCGCTCCGTAGCAGTGGCTTTGCGAGCCGGAATCAGTCGGATAAATTCACCGTCAACTTCAATATGTACCACAAATAGCAATCGCCCCGATTCATCGTAGCCAATTATTGCATCACGCGCTTCTTGTTGCCGACCCGCATCGACTAATTTAAAAAATGGGTCAAAGAAGGCAGAGACGGCTTGTTCAAAGGTTATGCCATCGTGCTTTTTAGGATTAGCAGCCGCTTTACGTGCATTCCAAATAAAAGTGATACCATTTTTTTGAAATTGAATATCCATGCCGGTTATTCTAAATAACGTATTGACATTGTAAATACTTTTCGAATATCTTCGCAGCTTGGATGCCTTGGGATGGTGGCTAAAACCACCTTGTCAAGCAAGCTTGGCAACGTGTAACTCACCTTATCGCATTAGCGCTCACTCATAACCAGCAAGATGCCTTTTTTAACTTTGGCACTTTGGAATGTGTTGTTTTGCGCCAGTGATTTTTTTAGAAAGAGGGATGAATCAGAATCACGCCCAGCGGCGCTACCAATCCATTGTTGGGCGTACTCTGCGGCATCATCGGGTGCTTGGCTTTTAGCCCGCGTAAATCCGATTAGCGATAGAGCCGTAGCAAGAGAATGTACATACGGCTTTAGATTTCGCAGACAACATGCAAGGTAGTCGCTCGCGGGTTGTTTGGTGGATTACCTGGCGGTGAATCCACCTTACGGCCTTATTTGGCATTGGCCAATCTGAGCAAAAAATGGACGATGCCGATTCAGAACTGGAAAGCGGCTCTTAATCGGTTTAATATCTTGTTTCCAGAAAGGATGCTTGAACGTTAGTTTGCATTCCGTTTACACAAAATTCAGGACGCCCTCTGTTTTAAGCCTGCCGGCGGCAGATGGTTTATATCAAAAAAGCTCAGTGTTACAACATAGGTGTTGAATTATGGCTATCTACGAAACCGATTTTTATACATGGACGCAACAACAAGCGGCGTTCCTTAAATCTGGTCAATTTAGTGAAATTGACTTAGAAAATCTTATAGAGGAAGTAGAAAGTATGGGCCGTTCTGAAAAAAGAGCTTTAGAAAGCCGATTAATCATACTTTTACAACATCTTTTGAAATGGCAATATCAACCGGCCAGACGTGGGAGAAGTTGGGAATTAACTATAAAAGGACAACGAATGAAATTTATTAAAGTGTTAAACGAAAATCCTGGATTAAAACCTAGCTTGGATCAGTGCTTAATTGACGCTTATCAGTTCGCTATTGTTGAAGCATCGAAAGAAACTGGATTAGATGAAAAAACGTTTCCATCTGTTTGTCCTTGGGAATTAAAAGAAATAACAAGGCTGGATTTTTACCCAGAAAGCTAAATTTCAGATCATGCGCTAAATTTGGCGCGTGGCTCAAAATATAATGATGTGCCAACGGGGGGGCCCCAGCCGGTATCTGTTCACAACGCTCATGACGCAATATACGGCGGAAATCAACAATGTCTGGTGTTGGGTCTTTCCGTTCTAACTGCTATATCGATGCTAGCAGTTTCTTGAAGTTGTTTCCGATACTTAGATGGTGTTTACCAAGCATGATCTATTAAGTTGTGGCTAAAATCCCGTTGCCAAACAATGCTTGGCAACAGAACAGGCTGTCTTATTATCTATCGTTCACTCATAACCAACTGAACGCCTTTTTTAACTTGGCCGCTACGGAAAGTGTTGTTTTGCGCCAATGCTTTTTTTAGATAAAGCGATGAATCAGGATCACGCCCAGCGACGTTACCAATCCATTGTTAGGTGTATCGGATTGTGGTGGTTTGCTGGCGCGAAACCACCTTACGAGTTACAAGTTTGACGGATAGTGGTAAATAATGCGGAGTCGCTATTTGTCAGGCAGATAGAGATCAAGTTGCAAACCATCAATATGGGCAAAGTGTTTGGTATTGCTGGTACTTAGCAGTTCATTATGGGCTAATGCAGTTGCTGCAATTAAGGCATCGGCCATTTCCATGCTATGACTGAGGGCAAATTGACGAACCAATTGCCGTGCATGATAGGAAATAGCATCATCAATTTCATGGATAGTAAATTGCAAGGCTTTAAGCATTTTTTCAAAAATAGCCAGCTCTTGTTTGTTACAACAAAACGGTACGTATTCCATGTAAGTTACTGCTGAAATTGATCGTTGTGGGGTATTCATAATCAATTCCTTGGCTGACAGTACACCTCTATCTGCGTAAATAAGAATATTGGTATCAAAGATCATGAAGTTGTTTCCGTCTTCCTTGGCGGATGGTACGTAATTCTTCTTCTACAGAGGCAATACTACTGTCTTTGTGCAACCCAAAAAAAGCGTTCATTGCGGCTTCTTGTTCTTGGGTATTGATAGTATGAGCAGCAGGATGCACGATACCGAGTGTTTGTCCATGATAGGTAATTTCTACTGTTTCGCCACGTTTAAGTGCCGCAACCAGTGCTTTATGCTTGGATTGTAGTTGGGAAATGGTAAGTTGCATGACTTTAAAAATACTTATTTTAAAATAAATATTTTAATCTGTTTTTTGGATAAGATCATTAAAAAACTTGTTTGGATAACTCCAAGTTACACATTGTATCCATATTGCTTTATTGTTAACCCAATATTTTAGGGTTGCTAGGAGAAAAATATTGTGATTAACAATGGCGATGAGATAAGACAAAGCTATCTCGAATCAAAGGAAGGCGATTTAACAGCATACGCTGGGATGATAGGCGCAGAATTTGACACAAAAATTAATAGACTCGCGCAAATTATTGGTAGAAATCACGAGCTAAGTGTAGGTAACTATAAAGAATCCATACTGCGAAACTGCATAAGACAGTTTATACCTAAACGTTACAGCGTAGGCACTGGATTCATTGCATTTACGCGCGAAAGTAGAGTGACTGATGTACTTAAGCAACGTGAAAATAATTCTGATTTGCTAAATCGCAAAGAACTCTACGTTTCTAAGCAACTCGATATTATCGTTTTTGATGATTATAACTTTTCACCGATTTTGCAGGATGCTGAATTTGTTGTTGTAAGACCCGAATCTGTGAGAGCGGTGGTGGAAGTCAAAGGTTATTTGAATAAAAAATCTGTTACTGATTCAGTCATGAGTTGTATTGACCTTGGGCGTAAATGGAAAGAATACAGAGAGTATAATCCACAATGGGAACGTAAAAAACTACCTGGGCTAGGTTTACACCTGATGGGCTTCGCTGTCCCTGTAAATAAAAAAACTAAAAAGCCAGAGTGTAATGGCGAGATTCTGCGTAAAACGATTGTAGAAACCTACCGAAAACATCTTAATCCAGATGAGCTAAAAGAGAGTTTGATCCCATTGCTAAAGGAGGCTTATATTTACAATGATTGTATTGTAAATAACACTATATGTGGGCAACCTGATTTAAATGGCGCAGGCATTGAACTACCTAATTTGTATGGATATTCCACAAATAGAGGTCGTTTTGTTCGATACAACGAAAACTTACAACCCAGTCTTGACCGAGATAAAACTATTTTTTCACTTCTTGCGTCTATATTTACATGCCTTGAAACCCCATTTAATCAGGATTTTTCTTACGTGGATCAGTCATGTACTTTAAATGTTTGTCCTCATGAGTATGGTGGATTTACTGAGCTCATTTCAGGAAAAGAAATTGCAATATATACGTGAATTTTGTTGAATTAACTATAGCCCAGCTTATGCTATCAATCACAAACAGGATAATTTTCCGCTTGTAATTGATTTTGACAGAGGGTGTCTACACGTCTTATTATCATTAACTT
>SBAV01000529.1 GCA_005239965.1 Methylobacter tundripaludum | reverse complement strand
GACACAGGAGGAGGCAAGCATCGATTGATTATGCGTTTAAAAATCAATTGGTTTTTTCAACATGATAGGGCGATGTTGATTTAACAAAGTAGAATTAACCACATTGTTTTAATCAGTCAGGGATATTCGGGTAAATCTATGTCTATCGATATGTCACAATTCCATCAGGTCTTTTTCGAAGAATGTTTCGAAGGCCTGGAGGCGATGGAATTCGGGTTGCTAAACCTTGATACGGACGATATTGATTCGGAAGTCATCAACACCATTTTTAGGGGGGCACACTCCATAAAAGGCGGTAGCGGCACATTTGGCTTTAACGAGGTTGCTGATTTTACCCATATCATGGAAACCCTGCTCGACGAAATGCGTGATGGACGCAGAAAAGTCACACAACCTGCGATTGATGTTCTATTGGGTTCTGTTGACTGTTTACGGACCATGCTGACTTCGATCCAAGACAAACAGAATGTAGACGGCGCTACGGTAGGAAAGTACAAGGCCGCATTGGAAATCGAGTTAAATGGTTCTGCAAAAGAAACCGTGCCAGCCGCTTCAGCCCGGACGGAAGAAAAAATGGCCAACGGTGCAAAAGCAGCAATCGAAGATGATTGCCATGCGGCGGAACAAGGCTGGAAAATTGCTTTTTGCCCTTATCTGGATTTGCTCAAAACCGGCAATGATCCCGTCAGAATGTTTCGCGAACTGGCTGAGTTAGGTCAATATACTGCGTCAGTCAATACCCAGGACATACCGGGGTTTTATGAACTGGATCCGGAGGAATGCAACTTATCCTGGGCATTAGAAGTTGTTGGTGATATTCCTGTCGAGGAAATTAATGAAATTTTTAACTGGGTTGAAGGCGACTGTGAACTCGATATCCAGCCATTCACTAAAAAAATAGCCCAACCCGCACCCATCGAAAAAGAAGCTGAACCAGCGTTACCCATTCAAGAAATCGAACGACCCCAAGCCATCCCAGTAGAGGCCGAAGCCAGGGCCGATAACGGAGCCGCTAAACCTGAAGTGCAGCAAACGGACAGTGATCAATCTAAAACATCGCCGGCCAAGGTTTCAAGCTCCATTCGTGTGGACACCACCAAAATTGACACTTTGATCAATATGGTGGGGGAGGTTGTTATCACACAATCAATGCTGAGCTTGATTGGTGAAAATTTTTCCATGGCTCAACTTCCCCAGCTCAAAAGGGGGCTTTCGCAACTTGAACGCCATATTCGTGATATGCAACAAAGTGTCATGAATATCCGGATGGTCCCGATCAGTTTTGTGTTTAGCCGCTTCCCACGTCTGGTGCATGATATCAGTACCAAACTGGGCAAAAAAATTGAGTTGAAACTGGTCGGGGAAAATACTGAAGTTGACAAGGCCATCGTTGAGTTAATCAGTGATCCTTTGGTCCATCTGATTAGAAACAGCCTGGATCATGGCATAGAAATGCCGGCAGACAGGCTTGCGGCGGGTAAGCCGGAAACCGGCACCATTGAATTGAATGCCTATCATCGCGGCGGCCATATTGTCATTGAAATCATTGACGATGGCCGGGGCCTGGACAGCAAGAAGCTGATTGCCAAAGCAATCGAAAAAGGCCTTATCGATGAAAACAGCATTCTGGGCGATAAACAGGCCTTTGAATTGATCTTTATGCCAGGGTTTTCAACGGCAGAAACCATTACTGATATTTCTGGCCGCGGTGTCGGCATGGATGTCGTCAGAAGGAATATCCAGTCTTTAGGCGGCAACATCGAAATTATTTCCGATTTTGGGAAAGGCACAACGATTTCCATCCACCTGCCATTGACACTCGCCATCATTGATGGCCAATCCGTTGCCGTGGGTGATGAAACCTACATCGTGCCTTTGGTTTCGATTAAAGAATCCATCAACATTACGGAAAACATGCTCAATAAAATAGCCGGCAGGGGTGAGACTTTCCGGTTGCGAAACCACTACATACCGGTCATCAGAATGCACGGCATTTTTAATGTCCAGCCCAATAACAAGTCGAAAACGGGCGAAGGGGTCATTGTTGTTGTAGAAAGGCAGGGAATATTATGCGGCTTGTTTGTTGATGAATTACTGGGGCCACAACAGGTGGTGGTTAAATCATTGGAAACCAATTATCGCAGGGTGGAAGGCGTTTCAGGCGCGACTATACTGGGCGATGGTTCTGTTGCCCTGATCCTTGATATTCCAGGCCTGGTACGGTTCTCAAATCGTTAGTCGTCGGCCTATCCTTCAGCTTCAGGAAAACAAATATGGCACAAGCATTCGAAACTAAGGGCACAGATCAGAACCGTTACAACAAAGAACAGGACAACGCGGCCCAGTACCTGTGTTTTGCGCTGGACAATGAAGAGTACGGGGTTGAAATTCTTCGTGTCCAGGAAATCCGCAGTTGGGAACCTGTCTCCAGAATACCGAATGTGCCCTCCTACGAGAAAGGTGTTGTTAACCTGCGCGGTTCAATCGTGCCAATTATCGACTTGCGGGAAAAGCTCGGCATAAAATTTACCGAATACACCTACCTGACAGTCGTGGTTGTTTTACAAATCAGCGATGGCAATAAAATCAGAACGATGGGTGTGGTCGTCGATTCTGTCTCTGATGTCATTACCGTAGACAAAACAAAAATTCAGGATGCGCCTGATTTTGGCGCGAAAGTCAGTAACGAATTTATTAATGGTTTGGTATTGGTCAATGAACGGATGGTAATACTGCTGGATGCGGACAAACTCCTTAAACTGGAAGAGCTGGAGACGAGCGAAGGTTAATGACGATGAACCAAAACACAGCCAGCAGTTCCCGTCAGACAAAGCAATGCCTTTCCTTGCAGGGTGGGTTTGCCTGAAAGCACAAAAAACAACCATGAATGTTTAAAAACCGAAAGCAGCGAGATTGATATGAATACAATTGCAAATTTTCCGGAAGACCCGGTTTCGGATGAGGCAAAGACAGAAAGCGTTGCCGAGCCGGTTATAAATCTGGGCACAACGTTAACTGTCCAGAATATCGTTAAGCTCTATGAGAAACTCAAACAGTCCTATTCTGTAAATAACACAATAGAAATTAATGCTTCCCAAGTGTCCTCCATCGACACTGCAACCTTGCAATTACTGGTAGCATTAAAAAAAGATGCCGATAAACAACAAAAAGAAGTTGTTTTGGTTGAACCTTCCCTGCGGTTTATTGAGTCTGCCGGGTTGCTAGGATTGCTGGAAATACTTGCCATTGATGCTTGAGACCGAAAACTGAAACGGAAGACGTTTCTAATAGCAACAGTTTCTCACCTGCGTTTTACAAGCCACGAAAGTCATTTCTTAGGCATTCAGAATCCTTAAAGCAAAATTCATTCGGACTTTTAATGGGTTACATGAACCTCCTTACAGGAAAAAATTATTCACAATGATCACTAAAGTCAAAATCGATAGGCCGTCAATAGCTGGATTTGAACAGGTCAATCGATATTGGGATCGGGAGCGTGAAATTATCACGGCCAAAATTTTGCCTGGGGAATACTATGTGACTCAAGAAGATGAGCTGATTACGACGGTATTGGGTTCTTGTGTATCGGCCTGTATCAGGGACAAGGAATCGGGTATTGGTGGAATGAACCATTTTATGCTGCCGGAAACTAATTCCGGCAAATCAAAAAAAGGCAGTGAAGCCATCGTTGGCTTGGCTACCCGTTATGGAAACTATGCTATGGAACATTTGATTAACACCATCTTGAGCCATGGCGGCAGAAGAAAAAACCTGGAAGTCAAGGTGTTTGGTGGCGGCAAAATCATCCCTGCCTTAACGGATGTCGGCATGAAAAATATCGACTTTGTTTTAAGCTATATCGACCAGGAAGGATTAAGGCTGTTATCCCAAGATTTAGGCGATATTTATCCCAGGAAAGTTATTTATTTCCCCAAAACGGGAAAAGTCGGCATGAAAAAAATACAGGACTTACATAATGATACGATTGCCCAAAGAGAGCGGCAGTATTTTAACAGCCTTAAGAATGCCCCTGTTGAAGGCAATGTTGAGCTTTTTTAATACCCAAGCGCATAAAGTGTAGAGCATGAATAGAATACGAGTTTTGATTATTGATGATTCGCAGCTGATCAGGGATGTGCTGACTGAAATTTTAAACTCTTCACCCGTCATTGATGTCGTTGGCGCTGCGGAAGATCCGCTGGTTGCCAGAGAAATGATTAAACAGCTAAACCCGGATGTATTGACGCTGGATATTGAAATGCCACGCATGGACGGCATCACTTTTTTGAAGAACCTGATGCGGCTAAGGCCCATGCCTGTCGTCATGATTTCAGCATTGACGGAAAGCAATGCGGAAGTCACTTTAACGGCCTTGGCCTTGGGAGCTGTAGATTTTATAGCCAAACCGGCCGGTGATGCGGAAAACAGCATGAATGAGTATGCCGAGGAAATCATTGCCAAAGTCATTGCTGCCTCCAAGGCTAATATACAAAAGCCGCAATCATGTCTTTAACAAACCCATTGGTTTAATAATATCTCGAATGAAACATGGCTGTGTCGAACTTTTTAAGAGAAGCGTATGAATAAAGTACGGGTATTGATCATTGATGACTCAGTGTTAATCAGAAAAATGTTAACCGAAATTTTCAATTCGTCACCCGATATTGAGGTGGTCGGCGCGGCAGCTGATCCTTTGATGGCCAGGGAGATGATTAAACAGCTAAACCCGGATGTATTGACGCTGGATATCGAAATGCCGCACATGGACGGCATCACTTTTTTGAAAAACCTGATGCGCTTGCGGCCAACGCCGGTTGTGATGATTTCAACGCTCACTGAAAAAGGCGCTGAAGTTACTCTGGAAGCGTTGACGCTGGGTGCAGTGGATTTCATCGCCAAGCCCAAAGTTGATGTTGCCAGCACGCTCAACAGCTATGCGGACGAGATCATCAACAAGGTAAAAATGGCAGCGCGAGCCAATGTCAGTAATAACAATAATAGAACACTAAAGACCAGAGACGCTAATAGAACACTTGGCGATGTCAATTTAAAAGCGGAGCCCGCAAAAAAACGTGCCCTTGCCAGCAATAAAATTATTGCCTTGGGAGCATCCACAGGCGGTACAGAAGCGATTAAGACTGTCGTCAAATGTTTGCCTGCCGACACCCCGGCTGTTGTGATTACCCAGCATTTACCTGCGGCGTTTAGCAAATCGTTTGTCCGCCATATTGACCTTATCACAGCAATGACGGCAAGCATCCCAAAGCACGGCCAAATCGTGGAAGCCGGTAACATTTATCTTGCGCCGGGAGATAGGCACATGACGGTGATTAAGGAGGGCCCCAGATATGTCATTCAATTGCATGACAGCGAGCCAGTTAATCGGCATAAACCTGCCGTCGATGTGATGTTCCGCTCACTAGCCCAATCTGCAGGTACCAATGCAATAGCGGTTTTATTGACCGGTATGGGTGCGGACGGTGCGATAGGCATGAAAGAAATGCATGATGCCGGTGCAAAAACTGTAATACAGGATGAACAGAGCAGCATTGTTTGGGGTATGCCTGGGGCGGCATTTAAATTGGGCTGTACGGATTATATTTTACCGTTAGATGAAGTTGCCAGTAAAATCATATCATTAGTCAAATGAGGGTGTCAGAATTTTTGTGTAAACGGTCATTTGGTAGGAAACTACCATCACTGATTAAGCAATGACGGGTGCTAATAAACAAAAGGCTCTAAAGTTTCACGAGATTTAGTGGCAAATTTGTTTGTTACCGCCCCATTTTTTTGCTGCATAGGATGACCCTCAGCGCTGTTTGATGCCTTTTACTGCACTATTTGTAACGGCTTGCAATTGAAATCAGCCATGCTCGCAATCCACTCAATTTTCGGCTCACAATAATTGCGATTGACGGGGGCCTTCGGCTCAAATTAACTGCGACTGGGCTTGCAATCCAACGCAGTGGGCTCACATTAATTGCGATTGAAACTCAGGCCTTAGTTCCCCATCAAACGAATAGTTGTTGGCCTGCCGATCATAAGTTTTAAACCCATAAATTTCACTGTACCGTATAGGTACACACATGTGAGTCGTTCAATTGAGACACTTTTATTGTCTCAATAGGGTTGTTTTGCTATTTTCGGTATGATATTGTCTAATGCTCTAAAGGCTAACGAGACACTATCATTTATGGCCCTCTACGGATATGCCCGCGTTTCCACTAGTGACCAAGATTTCACTCTTCAAGAACAAGCATTGCGGGCTGCGGGCTGCTGGCTGTGAAGTGATCCGGGCAGAGAAAGTGACCGGAACAAGCATGGTTGGCCGGACTGAACTGCAAATTCTGTTGGATTTCCTGCGGCGTGGGGACACGCTTGTCGTCACCCGAATAGACCGTCTTGCACGTAGCATCAAAGACCTTCAGGATATTGTGTGCACATTGAAGGAACAGGGCGTCACCCTTAAAGCAACCGAGCAACCGATCGACACCCCCGCAGTGCTGCTGGCAAGGCATTTCTGGATATGCTGGGCGTTTTCGCAGAATTTGAAACCAACCTCCGGCGTGAGCGCCAGCTTGAAGGCATTGCCGCTGCAAAAGTTCGTGGTGTCTACCGGGGCAGAAAACCATCGATTGACCCCATCGAAATTCAGCGACTTAGGCACGAAGAGAAGTTAGGCGCAACAGAGATCGCACGGCGGCTTGGTGTTGGCCGGGCTTCGGTATATCGTGCGCTAGCCAACAATGGATGGCAAGCGTAGGGTTATTCCTGTCGATTCGCTGCTGCAATTACGGCAGCGGCTTGACCGTTTGCCGCACAAAAATCCTGAACGGGCAACACAAGTGACAGCGGTAGCGGAGTTGTACGGCATCTCTACAGCAACGGTTTATCGCGCACTACAAATTTTACGGAAGCCGCACGCCACGCATCGTTCTGACTATGGTAAGCCGCGTTTGTTACCGAAAGTCGAATTGGAGCGTTACTGTGAACTGATTGCGGCACTGAAGCTACGCACCACCAACAAACAGGGTCGCCATCTTTCCACTGGCCGGGCAATTGAAGTCATGGAGGATTACGGTGTGGAAACCGCGCAAGGGTTAGTCAAAGTTCCCAAGGGCATATTGCACCGGCCAACGGTCAATCGCTATTTGTCATTGTTGAAACTGGATCAGCCCCGCCTGTTACGCGAACCGCCAGCTGTGCGCTTTCAAGCCGAACATAGCAATGACTGTTGGCAATTTGATATGTCACCGTCAGATCTAACTCGACTTTGGCCATTTTAATAGGATATGACGGACGGGTTTCGTAGGACAATTGTCAGTTTGATCACAACCTTCACATTACCGCATGTCCTTGAACCTCCCTTATTCAGCATTGATACTTTTAAGTGCTTTTGCACCGATGTTTACACAACCCGTATGGCAGCATGTCCAAGTGCTGG
>SBAV01000491.1 GCA_005239965.1 Methylobacter tundripaludum | reverse complement strand
ACCCCAAGGGCCATACACGGTGAAAAAACGCAAACCCGTAGTTGGCAGGTTGTACAAGTGGCTGTAGGTGTGCGCCATCAATTCATTGGCTTTTTTGCTGGCAGCATAGAGCGAGACGGGGTGGTCAACGTTATCATGTACCGAAAAAGGCATCCGGGTATTGGCACCGTACACTGAACTTGAAGAGGCGTAAACCAAATGTTCAATGTTATGGTGCCGACATCCTTCCAGTATGTTGATAAAACCGACAATATTGGAATCGATATAAGCATAGGGGTTAGCAATAGAGTATCTAACGCCAGCCTGGGCGGCCAGATGTACTACCCGCTGCAGATTCTCTTTAGCAAATAAGCCGGCCATTGCCTGTCTGTCGGCAATGTCCAGCTTTATAAATTTAAAGTTCGGGTAGTTTTGCAACCGATCTAATCTGGCCAGCTTTAAATTGACATCGTAGTAATCGTTAAGATTATCGATACCAACTATCTCATCCCCCCGTTCCAGCAAGCGAGCGGCCTGCATGGAACCGATGAATCCCGCTACGCCTGTCACCAGTATTTTCAAAATATTTTCCCTTAATTTTGAGTGTTTTAATAAAAAATTATTAATTAACCGGTACCGAATAGCTGACCGGCCTTCCTATACAATAATAGTTTAGGCCTGCGGCTTTTAACTGCTTTGGCTCATAAAGATTACGGCCATCGAACACCACCGCATCTTTAAGCTTGAGCTTTAATTGCGCAAAATCCGGACTCCAGAAATTTTTCCATTCAG
Organism: Methylobacter tundripaludum; assembly: GCA_005239965.1. Lineage (GTDB taxonomy): Bacteria > Pseudomonadota > Gammaproteobacteria > Methylococcales > Methylomonadaceae > Crenothrix. The sequence continues at coordinate 2,683 of SBAV01000491.1, read as the reverse complement.
TCACAATGCAAAGCGCATCAGCATTATCAAGCGCCTCCGCTTGAGTGTTGCATAAAACCAAACCCGCCTTGTTGCCATAGATTCTTTTGGCTTCCGCCAATGCTTCCGGGTCATAAGCCTGCACTGTTGCGCCGGCATCTATCAATGCTTCCAGCAAAACACGGCTGGGCGCTTCGCGCATATCATCCGTTTTTGGCTTGAACGACAAGCCCCATAAAGCAAATGTTTTATCTTTAAGTTGCCCATTAAAGTGTTTGTATATCTTGTCAAACAGAACGTGTTTCTGCCGTTCATTGACACGTTCAACCGCACCCAAAAGTTCTGCCTGATAGCCCAGATCTTTGGCCGTTCTTTCCAGCGCTTTGACATCCTTTGGGAAACAGGAGCCACCATAACCACAACCTGGATAGATAAAATGATAACCAATGCGGCTGTCTGCACCGATACCATTGCGCACTTGTTCAATATCCGCGCCCAAATGCTCGGCCAGATTAGCCAATTCATTCATAAAACTGATTTTTGTTGCCAACATGGCATTGGCAGCATATTTGGTAAGTTCTGCAGAACGGACATCCATAGCGATAACGCGTTCATGACTGCGGTTAAAAGGTGTGTATAGCGCTTTTAACAGCTCCGCCGTTCTGGGATTATCAGTGCCAATAATGATGCGATCCGGTTTCATAAAATCGGCGATAGCTGCACCTTCTTTTAAAAATTCAGGATTTGAAACCACATCAAATTCAATATCCATACCTTTAGCGGCTAAAGTGGTTTGGACAATATTTTTGACCTTATCCGCCGTACCAACCGGCACTGTCGACTTATCGACAATAATACGGTATTCAGTCATGTATTCTGCTATCGTTTTGGCTACGGCTAACACATATTGCATATCGGCGGCTCCATCCTCATCAGGCGGCGTACCTACAGCGATTACCTGAAATAATCCGTGCTCAACTGCCGTTTTGGCATCAGTTGTAAAACGCAGCCGTCCTGATTGATGATTTTCTTTAACCATCGCTTCCAGGCCAGGTTCGTAAATAGGAATAATACCTTGATTAAGCTTATCTATTTTTTGCTGGTCGATATCCATGCACAATACGTCGTTGCCCACTTCCGCAAGGCACGTGCCGGTCACCAGGCCAACGTAGCCTGTTCCAAAGATAGTGATTTTCATTGTCAGTTTTTCCTAGCCGCTGTGTAAATGGAATATGATAACCATTTTGTGGGCTTTGTTTTTGATCATAGTGCTTAAGATCGCATTTTAGGAAATTTTTCTTGTTTTGTTCTTGGGATATTTGTCTCAGGGATAGAATTACTCACGTCTCAAGGGGGCATTTAACCCATAGCATAAGCATGTATACTCAACTCGAATGATAAAATCAGTATTCCTCGCGTAACACTACGCCACCCTTGTTTAACCTTTCCGGATCCAGTAACCGCATATAAATCCCTTCATAACGACCAACGCTGTCCGTCCACGCTCTAGTTTGTTCAACGTAAGTTCGTCCTGCCATTCTCAACGCATCCCAGTGTTCGGGCTGGTTCACCAAATCCACTACAGTGGTTACCAGCGCATCAACATCATTGGCTTTAAATAAGCAGCCATTTTTTTGATGTTCGATTAACTCTTTATGGCCACCGACATCCGATGCCACCACCAATCGTCCCTGAGCCATCGCTTCCAATGGCTTCAGTGGTGTCACTAATTCCGTCAAACGCATCGATAAACGCGGGTAAACAAATATATCAACCAAATTATAATAATCCTGAACCCGTTCATGTGCTACACGGCCAGTCAATATGACCTGCTCACCAAGATTTAAAGCTTCGATCTTCTGCCGGATTAGAGTTTCTTGAGCCCCCCCCCCCACCAGCAATAGCAGTACGTTCGGCTGCTGTTGCAAAATTTTGGGCATGGCATCCAGCAACAACAGCAAACCTTCATAAGCATAAAAAGATCCGATAAAACCCAATACAATCTTGTTCTGTAAGCCTAATTGCTTTTTTAGTGCCTGATCTGGCATCGCATTGTAAACAAACTTATCTGCATCAACGGCATTGGGGATTACTGTAATTTTTTCAGCAGGAATGCCGCGTTTGACAATATCATCACACAGACCCTGGCAGATTGCTGTTATAGCATCAGCCTGTTTAAAAATATAGGTTTCCAAAGCCCTAGTCACATAATAACGAATACTGTCTTCAGTGGTTGTGCCATGATCAACTGCTGCATCTTCCCAAAACGCCCGGCATTCATACACCAGAGGTAGTTTATAACGCTTAGCGGCCTTCAATGTCGCTAATCCATTAAGTGCAGGTGAATGCGCATGAAGAATATCGGGTTTTACCTCAGGAATAATCTCATCTAAGCGGTTTGCAAGCGATTGCACAATCGCCCATTGATTGAATAGCGGCAGCTTTGTCCAAAAATTGCAAGGTTGTGCTGAGCGAAAAAAATGAAAACCATCAACGTCCTCACACGATGCACCCGGCATACCATGCTTGGCGGAAGTCACCTGAAAAGTTTGCCACCCCAGTTTGCACTGTTGTTCTAAAATCGCCCGAGTACGAAAAGTATAACCACTGTGTAACGGAATCGAATGATCAAGTATATGGAGAATTTTCATACTGTAAAACGAATCAAAAATATTGTTAATATTAAATTTTATAAATATAGTTT
>SBAV01000449.1 GCA_005239965.1 Methylobacter tundripaludum | reverse complement strand
TCTACGGCTTGCTGATCGAATCCGGCCATCAAACTGTCGCCCACTTGCATTAAAGGACGGCGGATTAACAACGGATCTCTCAGCATCAACGCTAAAGCATCATGTTCAGTCAGCTTATCCGGCTCAACTTCACCGTATTTAATCGCCGGGGCGCTGTAGTTGAACCAATCCCGTACCGGCAAAGCCCCAAAAAAAAGCCGTAACCTCTCAGGCTGCCAATTTTCAGTCAATAAGTTTTTGGCTATAACCTGATGCCCGGCTGCGGCTAACAATTTCTTTTGTCGCGTATTACCAGCACATCCGGGTTTTTCATAGAAACAAACGGTGGCCATCAGAATTCCCTCATCAGTGTGACTGCAACTCAGCCATCGCTTCCGCCATTTTTTCCGGAGGAATGCCGGTTAAGGAACCGGGTGGATTGATTGCCAGGCCGAGCGAATCTAAAATCGCGCCCTCAATGGGACAAATGCTGGCGCATTGGTAATCGGGAAAATCGCCTTCGCATTCGGTGCATTTTTTGGCATCGACCAAAAAATGCGGCTTGGCTTCGTAAATGGCTTTACTGGGACATACCGGCTCACAGGCAAAGCAATTGACGCATGATTCAATAATTTTTACGGCCATCACAGACTCCTGAACTGTAGAATCGTAGTTTGGGTTAGGCTCACGCTAACCTCATAAGCATCAACTTAAGGCATAGAACCACGAAGAACACGAAGTTCACGAAGAAAAGAGAAGGTAAAAACTTCGTGTTCTCTGTGTTCTTCGTGGTTAATTGATTAATCTGCTTGCATTTTATAGGTTGAATATATGGGCTTTCCGCTTAAGTTGATACGTATGGGTTACGTTCACGCTATTCAAAGTCGCCCCAACCTATTTTTACGCACTTGCCCGAACAGCTTCAGGTATGTTATCCAGTTTGCCTGCTGCTGCCATTTCCTTGTAAACCGCCATGACCGCTTCTTCAATAGGCTCCATTGCATGTTCACCGTTGGGCGCGATACCGGCAGCTTCCAGCATTTCCCAAGGTTCATAGCCAACTTTGGAACACAACACCGCTTCACAGCCTGCCAGCGCCCGGATAGTCACTTGCAACGTGCTTTCGCCATCACCGCAGGTAGTATCGCCGCCGCAATATTGATCGGCTTTACGGTGGCTGATAAAACGCACACCATCTGGCGAAGCTTCATAGATGAGAAATTCTTTGGCATGGCCGAAATGCACGTTAATAATCCCTTGTCCGCTGGTCGCCACCGCCATAAGAACCGGACGCGTGGTAAGTTTAAGTTCGGCCTTATGTTGTGCGACTTTCGTGGCTTTTTCCAAACGTTTGCTGTCCATTTCAGCCTGTATGGCCTGATGGATTACCTTGCGTTTTTCCATTGCGGCCTGATAATCAATTTCCATGTCTTCAATCTTGTCCAGGGTAAATTCGTCGCCGCGATCTTCACCCAGCATACCGACCGCATCGGCACGGCATTGGCGGCAATGGCGCATCATGTTCATATCGCCGGAACAGGCATCTTGCAGATCTTGCAACTCATCATGCGTCGGCCCGCGTTGCCCCATCACGCCATAGAATGTGCCGTGTTCAGCTTCGGCAATCAGCGGCATCACATTGTGCAAAAATGCACCCTTGGATTTAACCACTTTACTGACTTCCGCCAAATGCTGATCGTTTACCCCCGGAATCATCACCGAGTTAACCTTAACCAAAATACCTTTGGCAATCAGCATTTCCAGGCCTTTCTGTTGTTGTTCGATCAGGATTTTCGCGCCCTTGATGCCTTTAATGCGTTTATTTTTCCAGTAAATCCACGGATAAATTTTCGCGCCGATTTCTGGATCAACGCAGTTGATGGTGATGGTGACATGGTCGATGTTGTGCTTGGACAATTCTTCCACCGCATCCGGTAAAGCCAGGCCGTTCGTTGATACGCACAATTTAATATCGGGCGCTTCTTCACTTAAGCGCCTAAAGGTTTCAAAAGTACGTTCTGGATTGGCTAACGGATCGCCTGGGCCTGCAATACCCAATACGGTCATTTGCGGAATATTGGCCGCCACCGCCATGGTCTTTTTAACGGCTTGATCGGGTGTTAGCAACTCGGAGACCACGCCGGGGCGGGATTCGTTAGCGCAATCGTATTTACGGTTGCAGTAATGGCACTGGATGTTGCAGGCCGGTGCAACGGCAACGTGCATCCGGGCAAAATAATGGTGGGCATCTTCCGAGTAACAGGGATGGTTTTGTACCTTTTCCCGAATCGAGTCAGGCAGGCTATCCATTTGATTTTCCGTCGTGCCACAGGAACTGGCTGAACAGCCGCCTTTTGATGCGGGGGCATCGTTGATTACTGGCAATTGCATCGGTTTGACCTCCTGAGTTACAGTTACTTAAGGTAAATGCACAGGCCATGCCAATAACTAAAATTTATTTTATGCTATTGATATATTTATATATTGTCTTGACAGAAGTGGAAGGTTGTTGCAAACGCAACAGACATGTTTTTAGGTTTTGTCGTGAACAGTACAATGCCTTTGAGCCGGTGGATCAAAGGCAAGGTTGAACCAAGTGGACATCACGTTCCGGCGCGTTTACGCAAGTACTCGGGCATATAACTGCGATCACCCGAAACTTCCAGCATCGGCCCATAGGTACCAAACTTGATGATGCAAACAGAGGCCGCAGGGGCGTTAATCCGATCCCGGTAACGGCCCACGTCTATTCCCAGCAGGCTACAGAGAATGATGCGTATTGTAGCCTTATGAGATACAACCAGCACGTTGCCTTCCTTATGCCTGCACTCGATTTCTGTAATGACAGGGAGCGCACGCGCCGCTATCTGAATGGCTGTTTCGCCACCGGTCGGCGGGTTCCAGGCTGGGTCAGTCTGCCAGCGAATATAGTCTTGTTCGTAGTGTTGGCGAACATAGTCCAGTTCTCGATCTTCCCACGCCCCATAGCCGATTTCCCGAAGCCCGTCCCGGATCTGCATGGGCAGACCCAAAGCATCACACAAGGGTTGTGCCGTGGCGATCGCCCTTTTCATGGGACTGACGTAAACATCAGTCCAGGGTATCGAACGGTACGCATCGGAAAAAAACTGCGCCATTTGGTTGCCTTCCGCTGTCAGTTCAGCATCCAGAGCGCCACAATAAGCCCCTCGTTGGCTGTATTCTGTTTCTCCATGGCGCAGCAAATATATTTTCAAGCTCATGTTACAAAACTCATTCTATTCTCAGTAAGGCCACTGCCAGTGATCGTCTTCCGGCCTGTCGATACCATGCTCGTAAGCGTAGTTACGGCAGTCGATCTGCATGTCGCGTAACCTTTGCTTTACATGAGCCCCGGAAACCAGCAAGGATGGTATGCGTTCGATGGCATCAATAGCCAGGCTGAAACGGTCGGTTTCATTTTGGATTGCCAGCTCCAGCGGTGTGTTGATGCTGCCCTTTTCTTTATAACCCCTTACATGCAGGTTAGCGTGGTTGTTGCGCCGATAAGCCAGACGATGGATTAACCAAGGGTAGCCATGAAAGTTGAAAATGACCGGCTTATCCAGGGTAAACAAGCTGTCGAAATCGCGATCGGAAAGGCCATGCGGATGCTCATTGCTGGGCACTAACTTGTATAAATCAACCACATTGATAAAACGGATTTTAAGTTGCGGGAAGTTTTCGCGCAACAGCACGGTTGCAGCCAACGCTTCCTTGGTGGGAATATCGCCGGCACTGGCCATCACCAGATCCGGTTCATACCCGTCGTCGTTACTTGCCCATTCCCAGATACCAATGCCTTTGGTGCAGTGTTTAATTGCAGCATCCATATCCAGATATTGCAGATGTCTCTGCTTGTCGGACACGATGACATTAATATAGTTGCAGCTTTTAAGACAATGGTCGGCTACCGAGAGCAGGCAGTTCACGTCCGGGGGCAGGTAAACGCGGGTCACGGCCGGACTCTTGTTCACAACCACGTCGATAAACCCCGGATCCTGATGGGTGAAACCATTGTGATCCTGCCGCCAGACAGTAGAGGTAATCAGCAGGTTAAGGGATGACACCGCCGCCCGCCAAGGCACGTCCTTGGACATGGCCAGCCATTTGGCATGCTGGTTGAACATCGAGTCAATTACATGAACAAAGGCTTCGTAGGTGGAAAAAAAACCGTGGCGGCCCGTCAGCAAATAACCTTCCAGCCAGCCTTCCAGGGTGTGTTCGGAAAGCATTTCCATCACCCGGCCATCAGGTGACAGTTCACCGCCGTCAGCATCTTCCGGCAAATAGTCCGCCAGCCAGGTTTTCTTGCTGGCCTCATAAATGTCATCCAGTTTGTTGGAACTGTTTTCATCCGGGCCGAACACACGGAAATTATGGCTGTTATCGCGCATAATATCGCGCAGGAATTTGCCCAAGGGCCGGGTGTTCTCCGCCGTGATCTTCCCCGGACTTTCCAATGCCAGGGCATAATCCCGGAAATCCGGCATCCGTAAGGCTTTGCGCAGTTGACCGCCGTTAGCGTGAGGATTTGCGCTCATGCGTCGTGCACCTTTCGGTGCCAGCACCTTAAGCTCAGGGATTAATTTACCGGTCGCATCAAACAATTCTTCAGGCCTGTAACTGCGCAGCCACTCTTCCAGCATTTTCAGGTGAGCCGGATTTTCTTTCATGCCAGCAAGCGGCACCTGATGTGAACGCCAAAAACCTTCCACTTTGTGTCCATCCACTTCTTTGGGACCCGTCCAGCCTTTCGGGCTGCGCAATACAATCATCGGCCAACGCGGCCGCGTCGGGATGCCGGTGCGGCGTGCCTCTTCTTGAATGCGGCGTATTTCCAGCACGCAGGTTTCAAGAACGCCAGCCATCAGCTGGTGCATAGTCTTTGGGTCATTGCCTTCCACGAAGTACGGGGTATAGCCGTAACCCTGAAACAATTGCCCCAGTTCTTCGTGGGAAATGCGTGACAACAGGGTTGGGTTGTTGATCTTGTAACCGTTCAAATGCAAGATCGGCAATACTGCGCCGTCACGGATGGGGTTGAGAAATTTATTGGAATGCCAGGAAGTCGCCAAGGGGCCGGTCTCCGATTCGCCATCGCCCACCACCACCGTCACCAGCAAATCGGGATTGTCATAAGCAGCGCCGTAAGCATGGGAAATGCTGTAGCCCAACTCCCCACCTTCATGAATCGAGCCGGGTGTTTCGGGTGTACAATGGCTGCCAATGCCGCCGGGAAAGGAAAACGCCTTGAAGAATTGCAACAGGCCTTCTTCATCTTCGCCTTTGTTGGGGTAAATCTCCGCGTAAGTGCCTTCCAGATAAACCGGAGCCAACACGCCGGGCGCCCCGTGCCCTGGACCTGCCAGAAAAATGGCATTAAGGTCGTACTTATTGATCAGCCGGTTCATGTGGATATAGACAAAGCTTAAGCCAGGACTCGATCCCCAGTGCCCTAACAGCCGGTTCTTGATATGTTCTGGCTTGAGCGGTTCTTTTAATAACGGATTGTCCAACAGATAAATCATGCTGGCGGCCAGGTAGGTACAGGCACGCCAATAGGCATCAATGCTTTGGAGCTCTTCCATGCTTAGAGGAGAGTCTGGCGTTGCAGTTGTTGAGTTATTTGATGTAGTCATTAATTATCTCTTGAGGGTTTGACGGATTCACTACAAAACGTGACAGTCGAGAAGACAAGCTAACTCGCAGTAGGAGAGAATTGTCTATTGAAATTGTGACAACAATATTAACCTTTGGCGCCAGTTTAAGCTCGAAGGAAGTAAAGCCTTGTCACTCATTTGTCACCAACGTTCGTTATCATTTATTTAATTTAGACTAAACTTTGGAATTTGCCGGAAAAATATATTGTCCCTTAACACCCGAACTTTTGGCTTCTTCGCACAGTTTTGGCTAGAAAAAACATGAGGCGTCATCCATGACCAAGAAAATATCCGAAACATCACCCTCTCCCGTTACCGAACATATCCGAACCGGAATCAGTTCTATTGCACTCAAGGCCGCTTTCCAGGACAACCTCAATTATGTTTTGGGCCGTCCGCTGGATATATCGACCGCCGAGGATCGCTATCAGGCCATTGCACTTACAGTGCGCGACCGTATCATGAAACGATGGATCAAGCAGGTTGAGAAGTGGAATATACCTGATGTCCGGCAGATTTCGTATCTGTCGGCCGAATTTCTGGTGGGGCCTCGCCTGGGCAAAGATATTTTGAATCTTGGCATTAGCGAGAATGCAAGTCAGGCAATGGCCGAGCTGGGGCTCGATCTTGAACAATTCATAAGACTGGAGAAAGAACCCGGCCTTGGGAATGGCGGGCTAGGGAGGCTTGCGGCCTGCTATCTCGACTCATTGGCAGCTCTTGGATATCCGGCTATCGGCTATGGCATTCGCTATGAGTTCGGTATTTTCAATCAGGTCATCAAGGATGGTTGGCAGGTCGAGGTCACCGACAAGTGGCTACGGCATGGGAATATCTGGGAGCTCGCACGTCCGCACTTTTCCCAGGTAGTCAAGCTGGGCGGCCACACTGAACCTTATACCGATGCACATGGGGAGTATCGTGTCCACTGGATCCCGGATCGGGTTGTGGTTGGCATTCCCTATGACACCCCGATTCTTGGATACCGCAGCAACACATGTGCCTTGTTGCGCCTCTGGAGTGCCGAAGCGGCGCAATCTTTCGATTTTGCCGATTTCAATCGTGGCGATTATTACGGTGCGGTGGAAGAAAAAGTCTACTCGGAAAATATTTCGAAAGTTTTGTACCCTAATGACGAGCAGATGCAAGGCAAGCGTTTGCGACTCGAACAACAATACTTTTTTGCGGCCTGTTCCATCAAGGATATGATCCGCCTGTGTCTGCGCCGGGGATTGCCGCTTGATCGTTTTCACGAGATGTTTTGCATCCAGCTGAACGATACCCACCCCTCTATCAGTGTCGCGGAATTGATGCGCCAGTTGATCGACAAGTATGCCATGTCTTGGGAGCAGGCTTGGGGCATCACTAAAAAATCGCTTTCCTACACCAATCATACCCTGCTGCCGGAAGCCCTGGAAAAATGGCCCCTGCCTTTGTTCGCTTCCGTCCTGCCGCGCCATCTCGAGATCATCTACGAGATCAATCGCCGCTTTCTCGACGAGGTTCGCATCAAATTTCCGGGTGATGAGGGAAAAGTTGCGCGCATGTCGATCATCGATGAGAACGGTGAAAAGTTCGTGCGCATGGCCAATCTGGCAGTCATTGGCAGCCATGCAGTCAACGGCGTAGCGGAGCTGCATTCCGAACTGGTGAAGAGTCAACTGTTCCCGGACTTCTACGCCATGTCACCGGGCAGTTTTCACAACGTGACCAACGGCGTGACCCCACGGCGGTTTGTCGCTTTGAGTAATCCAGGGTTGACCAAACTGATCGATGAACAAATCGGTGAGGGCTGGTTGTCCGATCTCAATCGCCTCAAAGCGCTCGAAACCCATGCGGACGATCCTGGCCTGCAGAAAGCGTGGGAGGATGTTAAACGGGCTAACAAGGTACGTCTGGCGAAAATCATCCGGGAAAGAACCGGCATTGCAGTTGATCCTGCATCACTGTTCGATATCCAGGTGAAGCGCATTCACGAATACAAGCGCCAGCATTTAAACGTGCTCAACATCATTACCTTGTACAACCGGATTAAGTCTGATCCCAAACTGGTCATTACGCCGAGGACTTTTATCTTTGGCGGGAAGGCTGCGCCCGGCTACTTTATGGCCAAACTGATTATCAAGCTGATCAATTCGGTGGGGGAAGTCATTAATAATGATCCTGATGTGCGTGACCTGATCAAGGTGGTATTTTTGCCAAACTACAATGTCAAGCATGCACAGAACATTTATCCCGCCGCTGACTTGTCGGAGCAGATATCGACCGCCGGCAAGGAGGCATCAGGCACTGGAAACATGAAATTGTCCATGAATGGCGCCTTGACCATCGGCACCCTGGATGGAGCCAACATCGAGATTCGTGAAGAGGTGGGGGCGGAGAATTTCTTCCTGTTTGGCCTGACTGCCGACCAGGTTGTCAAGGTGAAAGCGGAAGGTTACCACCCCGGCGATTTCTATCACGGCGACCCGGAACTTAAAGCAACCATCGATCTTATCAACAGCGGGTTGTTTTCCCACGGTGATACAGAACTGTTCCGGCCGCTCACTAACCACCTGCTGCATCATGACGAATACTTGCTGATGGCGGATTACCGGGCTTATGTGAACTGCCAACAAGAAGTCGACCATGCCTATCGGGACCGGGCGCACTGGACGCGCATGTCGATCCTGAATGTCGCACGCATGGGTAAATTCTCGTCCGACCGCGCAATCCAAGAGTACGCCAAAAACATCTGGCATGTAGAACCTTTCCACGCTTGGCTAAATAACGACACTGTTTAACGGTTGGATACCCATAAAGCCGACGCTATGGAACTCTCACTGCTGACCCTGAATCTTCATACTTATGAACAACATCCACGCCACTGTTGTTTTGATACAATGCATCAACATGAGGGTGAGGTGAATATCATCGCCGAAGCAATCGCTCATTTAAGGATCGATGTTGTTTGTTTCCAGGAGGTTGGCGAATATATGCACGACCCAATCACCACCCCTTACGGCGAATCGCCTTCCAACATGGCTTTTCGAATTTGTAAAAAATTGCGTCATTGGGGGCTCTGGTATCATATTCACCAAGACTGGAGCCACATTGGATTTTATCGTTGGCGGGAAGGTACAGCCATCATGAGCCGTTATCCGATGCTACACAATTTTTCGGCTTATGTTTCTGTGGATCGTCGTAAAGACAATTATATGTCCCGGAATATCACCGTGTCGTGTATCAACGTTCCGTGGTTCGGATTGTTGCACGTTGCCAATGTGCATTTGAGTTGGGCGCATCATGGCTTTTTTGAAGAATACAATAACCTTCGCAAACTGATTCACTCACGCTTGCATTTCGGCGTCAGGGGCGATTTAATCGTCGGCGATTTCAACGCGCCTGCCGGAGAACATGCCTATAACCATATCGTCGGCAATGCGGAATATGTGGATCAATTCCACGAATTGCACCCCCAGCGTTTTTACCAACCCAGCTATCATGGCCAAATAGACGGATGGGAAAACCAAACGCCCAAACGAATCGATCATATCTTCAAACGTAATGGTCATCCGATGCGGGTAAAATCCATGGATGTCATATTCAACGGAAATTTCTATCCTATCGTTTCCGATCATTTTGGATATTTGGCAAGGTTCGAGATGTTTTGATCATATTGAACCATGTTCCTTAAAGAAAGGGCATTGGTTGTAAAAATGAGCGAACCGAGGGTCTTAGGTTCCATAATGAGAATTGTTGGGCAAAGTCGAACCCTTTTGTCGGGGAGTCGTAATCGTTTGTCGTATCTCACACCAAATCGGCAGGTTATTTTGTAGGGTAAGCAACATCCTTTTGTCTGCATTGCTGCAATTTATTCCATCTTGCTTAACGCCGTCATCAACTTTATTAAAAATAATAAAATATAAATCAATAGCATATTATAAATTTAATTGCCAAATCAAGATAAACAAAAATTGGCAAGTTTTTTGCTTATTAAAAATTAAGATTCTTTGATTTTTAATTACTCTCTTCAAGGAGACAAAACCATGCTACTTGAAACCTATCAGGCTAAAGGTTTACTCACCGTCACACTCGTCAATGGTGTAACCAGCACTGCCGGAATTTATGCCTATCGTGGCGATTTGGTTTTAAAAGAAGGTGCCCTGCGTGAAGGTTCAACCACTGACCGCAAGCCACCCGAAGCCTTACTGATTCACTCGGCGCTGATTGTTGGAAATGACAAAATAAAATTCATTAATGGCCTGTTGCCCACCCTGGATTTATTGCCAGTCTTTGTCGAAAAATATAAAGACGATATCGCACCAGACTGCATTGCCCTCATTTACGTGGAAAATATCGCCAAAGGTATACAAGTCGAATTAGCAGGCGTGACTTATAAATTACTTCCTTTTAAGCAAGGCCTGGTTTGGAATGAATTGCTGGAAGAACTGTATATTGAAAAAAGCGAATTGAAAAATCAATCCGCTGAAGACAAAGTCGCCATTGCCTACGCCGCCGCCAAAACCTATAACCCGAAAACACCGCTGGTGCCGTTTGCTGAAGCTGAAAACAATACCATCGTGGTGGTTAAGGAAGCTGCGGTCGGTGCCATTTAATGATTTTGATGCAGCTCCGTTATGCTCTCTAGGGTTGTTTGCCCTTCTTGCGCCCTATATTCTCGGATAGGGCGCATTCTTTTTCTGTGAAATAAAGAGAGTTGGAATAGTCAAGATTTAGCCCATAACAAAGGTAGGTAAACACCATGAAATATAAATACCTCCCTGTTGCCGATGTTGAAAAACTGCTGCAAGAAGCAAACCCGCTGATCCTGGATTGTCGAAATGTGAAAGATTATCAGGCCGGACATCTGGATAATGCCCTGCATGTGCATGAAGGCTTAAAAGAATCGCTCATCAAACGCGGCGATAAACAACGCAGCCTGTTGATTTATTGCTATCACGGCCATGCCAGCGAACACCTTGCCGAGTTTTTTACCGATTTTGGCTTTAAAGACGTTTACAGCCTGGTAGGTGGTTATGCCAGCTGGAAAGAACAGCATTAACCGGAGATTACTATGGAAGCGTTACCCCGTGAATTGGCCCTGCGCATTGCCCTTGCCTCACGCGTCTTGCCCGGCATTGATATTCCGAAATTACTGGAAATAGTGCATAACCGGGTAGGCTCGCCGTTAGATGATGAAAAATTAAAATCCATTACCGTTACCAATCTCAAGACTGGCATCGGTAGCCTCGATGGTGAAGAAGACGGTGAAGATATCGGCATTGGTTTGGCTAATATCAAATTAGCGGTACGCTATTTGTGGGGCGATGAAGCAGAAGATGAAGATCTGCCAGAAATAATCCCTTACTGCGACGGTGATATGCCTGACTCAATCCGTGTTGCGATAGGCTCCAATAATGGCGCGTTAGTCAATGGCCATTTTGGTTCCTGCATCCGCTTCCTGGTTTATCAACTGTCTGAGCATGATGCCAGACTGGTTGACATCCGCTCAACCCTTGAAGCCGACAGTAGCGATGACCGCAACCTGTTTCGTGCCAACTTAATCAAGGATTGCCATGTGCTGTTCGTGCAATCGATTGGCGGCCCCGCGGCGGCGAAAGTAATCCGGGCCGATATTTATCCGATCAAGATTCCAGACGTTATTGAGGCAACTGAGCAGTTAAAAGCATTTCAAAAGGTTTTTGCAGCACCGCCCCCCTGGTTTGCGAAAGCACTTGGGCGTTCGGCTGAAGAACGGGTTAGGTTTGTGCATGATGAGGCTGCTGATACCCTCTTTGAAAAAGAAAGGTGAGAGGGGATTTTTTAAATAAATCCCCTCAAGCCCTTTCCAAAAGGGAGGTGAAGCAATGCTGAAACTTATCGCATGCGCCTCAATTTGAACGCTTCTGTAATCAAAGGTTCGGCAAATACTTCGGAAGATGATTACGAATATCGGCGGCGCTTTGTGTAGTAATATTTTTGTCGAGCTCGAAACAGACGTGTTTTTTAATCTGTTCCGACAGGTGATTGCGTAATAAGCCAAGAAAAGACGGCTCTGCAACAATCAGCAACTGTTCAAATTTGTTAGCGTTGAAAGCGCCTTCCAAATGTTTTGCAATACTCTGCGCAAAGTTATCTACCGCG
>SBAV01000113.1 GCA_005239965.1 Methylobacter tundripaludum | reverse complement strand
GTACTAAACTGGCTCGTCGTGTTTTTACTGCCAGGGCAATACTTTCCTGGGTATTGCCAAAAGTCTTACTTTGCAGTTCAGTTGACAATAACAAAAGCGGATCGCCTTGTTTAACTTCGTCGCCTTCTTTGACGGAAAGATGCGAAATAATGCCGGTTTGTGGGGCAAAAACCTTAATGACCCCTTGTTCTGGCACAAGCCAACCACTTACTTTGGCTGTTCTTGTGTATTCGCCGCCAAAAAGCAAACCCAGAATGCTGATTGAAACAAGCAACGCATAAACTGTGAAAAAACGGTAGGACCACTTTGGTGCAAGCAAAACAACACCCAGCCATTGAGCTTGGCGTTCGGCCAGTACTTCTTGGCGAAAAAGCGGGGCGCTCACAAACTCAGTTCCTTTTTTTGAACAAACACAGGGAATCACTCAACACTTCTGCCTATCCTAAACCAAACGTTGCCATCGCGTCCATTGAATCCCGCATATAGTTGGCTTTAGGCTTCTCAGTCCACCAGTTGACGGCCATCGTGACCCGTACTGAGTTGGACTGCCTTGGACGCCACATTCGACCGATCACGCCATGATAAAGCTGGCCGGGGAAAAGAGCATATTGATTTGGGCTAGGTTGCACAAAACGCATGTCGCGCGGTTGACGGGGTGTCGGTTTGCCGATGTCATTGATGACCTGATCGGTGATAACAAGTTCGCCATAAGGCACGGCGTTCAGAAACAACACACTGGCCCACTCGGGAAAGACAATATGCTGTACATCGCGCTCATCGATATCGTTGCGGTCAAAATGGCACGGCAAGAGCCATTGCGGCGTGGCATTGATGTTGACCACACTGAACCACCACTCCACTCCAACCACTTTAAGTGATGGGCATACCAAGGGGCGTAAGTCTTCGATAATGTGCTCAAAAATTGTTTGAGGCTGACGGTTGGAAGGATACCAAAAGGTGGTGCGATAAAAGGGGAAGTTATCAGACTGCAATGCGGTAAAGTGCTGCAATGTAAACAAATGAATCAGTTCGCTAAATCGGATATCGGACAGGCAGCTCGGATAGACAACCACGTCTTGCAAAGTTTTCGTTTCATCGCGGGTCATGTGCATTCCTAATCTATTCAACTTTAGGATTTATTTGCCTTACTATTTTTATAACGCTCATAAGCTTCGGCATCATAGACATATTCCTGTGCCGGCACGAACTGAAATTCCTGCCCGCCCAGTTTACGTTTAAATGCGCTTAAGTTTGCCCATTTATGTTCAGGCTGGTCAGAGGGTGCAATTCCGTAGAGATCATAACTCTGATAGCCTCGGGTCTTCATCCGCAACATGATCTCGAAATGTAATAAATAAGGCGCCATAACCTGACGATGCCGTTCTGTCGATCCACCGTAAAAATAGGTTACCCGGCAACCAAAGTGGACGGTTAACACGGCGGCTATCCTTTCCCCGGCATACTCCGCAAAGAAAATCGAGCCTTGGTCGAGTTCCGTTAACATATCAATTAACGGGTAAAAATAAGTTTGCCGTTTCCCAAGTATATTTTGCCGAGAGATCGTCTCATTATAAAGGCGTAGGAAGTCTGCTACACCTTGTGGGCTGGCGTCTTCAACCACCGTGACCCCATACCGCCGGGCAAGGCCGACATTGTAGCGTCCCTTTGGCTTCATTTGGGCGAGCATACCATCTTCCGGTAGTGCCAGGTCGATACATAGGGTATTACGCGGCTCCATCCAGCTCCGGGCAGCATTGAAGCCGGTGATATAGCCCGGTAAACGCTCCCAGCGTGGTTCAATACGCAAATGGCTGACGTTATTTTTATCGTTCTGGCGTACTTTTTCAATATACGCCATGATGTATTGGTGTACCTGTGCACCATCTTCTGGGTCTGCGGGTAAGGCTGGCCCCTCAGGTATATAGTAGTAGCAATGCCCCGGACTGAATAAATTACGCAGCACCTGCGCACCGCCAAGGATAGTCCCGCCGTCCCTGACGACGACCCCGAAATGCCCCCAACCCAGATTTTCCATGAACTCCGCCCACCATGAGGTTTGCATGAAGCCACCATCAGGCAATGTTGCCTGGAACCTATCCCAGTCCGTTGCCTGACGTGTGCGTTCGAGTTCGTTTTGGTTATTATCCGTCATCCAGATTTTTCCCTTTCCCCAGAGAAAGATTTATTCAAGAGGCTTATGCCATTATTCGGTCAGCCAATATTCCTTCACCTCAAAATTCACTTCGATCATCCTGAACATTTTTTTAACCGGAAGAACTTTACGTATTTTGGGGTCAAAAAAATCTTTCAGTAATGGCGGTCTCGGCGCATTGAAGTAATAACCTGGCGATTTGGCCACATCGGAATTAGCGCTAATATCCAGCTCATCACGTCGCGTTACCGTCTGAATGATGGCTGGGGCGTGCGTGATACCTAAAGCCCGCAACGCGTATGCCCGATGGTAACCGTTATGCAAGAGCAGGCGCTGATTGTCGGCATCATGGATCACATTCAAAAAATTCGAACCGAAACCCACCGTCAAGCTCACCGCACCTGCAATAGGCCCATAACTCTCATGATCGTTGATCTGATCGGGGCGAAGCACCAGCGGCTCCTGAAAACGCAAATCTGTCGATTCAGAACTAAAAACATAGCGCTTAGAACCTACCTTTTGGGTACGTACCGACGTATCAGGCGGATCAAGCGGCAAACAAAAACGGAACAGGCTTTCCAGATCAGCCTGATCACCCAGCCGTGTTTTAATTGAGTCAGCAAAAGTACCTGTCACGCGAATTTGATAGAGCACCAACTTATCAAGCTCCACCATGCCGAAGCGTGTCGGCAGCGAATCAAACGTCTTACGGTAGCGGGAATCAGCCATAACCGTCTCGGTCAGCGGTTTGAGTGACAGATCCAACTCCCGACACTCAACGGTATTTGCAATATTGGCTTCGGTTGTTGCCAATTCTTCGTAATAATCGTTTGCTGCCCGCCACTCGTCGATTAACACGGCAGGGTTTGCTTTATTGCCATCTACAACCGACTCTTCAACAAAGCGCAGATAATCTCGAAGCAAAGGCTGCCCCAATAACCAAATTTCTTCGTTGGCAAAATTATCAGATTTGCCTGGCGAGATGCCGGGGTGCGCCTGCTCCATTGTTTTCATTTTGTCGGTAATTATTTTTTAATACATAAAGGAAGAGCAAGGACAGTTGCCAAACCGGAACCACCGCCCTTGCTCCCTATCATGACTGTTGTTTGACTCATTCAGCCGCTTCATAAGCAAATTCAAAGCGGATGAATGAATTCAAGCATCAATCAACTGCTGCCGCCTTTGCCACCACCATTGCTGCCGCTGCCGCCTTTGCGACCACCATTGCTGCCGCTGCCGCCGCGGCCTTTGCCGCCGCCATATACTTGTTCTAATTCATTACTTTGTAAATTACGCATAATCGTATCCTCATTAAAGTTAAATTTTTATAAATCCATTTGAAAAACATGCCATTATTCAATGGGATCAATCTGGATGATCATTCCTAACACTAATTCCATGAAATGCTGATCACCCGATTCGATACTACAAAAATAAATTTATAATTACAACAATAGGTAACGTCAAAAGTAATTCGACATGTCGCAACCCTAGAATTGTTGCGGGCAAATAAATATAGATTACAAAAAAATCATCTTTTGCCTACGCCTGCAAAGCGCATCGATTGCCATTATTACAATATAACCTGAGAAGGTATTGAACCTATCCTAACCTGTACACAACAGCCACTTTGTTGAATCCACATACAGTCAAAACCAAACGCCGTCCTGCCAGTGGTACAATTACCATTTTTTGCACACGGATTATTCAGGCAATTCATGTTAGTACACCTTAAAACCCTCGGCTGCCGACTTAATGAAGCCGAACTGGAAACCTGGGCGCAAGGCTTCCAAAAATCCGGCCATCACATCACCCAACAGGCACAAGCCGCTGATCTGATTGTTATTAACTCCTGTGCAGTTACCCACGATGCCGCCCGAAAATCACGCAATTTGATACGCCGGATACACCGCGACAATCCCAAGGCGAAACTGGTGGTCAGCGGTTGTTACGCTACATTGGATGAAGAGGAAGCGGCATCCTTAATGGGTGTAGACATGGTTGTTCGCAACGCGAATAAAGATCAGTTAGTCGAAAGAGCGTTGACCGAACTGAGCATGGAAACCATGCCAGAAATGTCTTCAGAACCGGGCGAAACGTCCTTATTTACCCGTGGCCGGCAACGCGCTTTTGTTAAAGTGCAGGATGGCTGCCGTTACCGCTGCACGTTTTGCATCGTTACTATTGCCCGTGGCGAAGAAAGCAGTCGTCCCATTGATACCGTTATCGACGACATCAATGCCCTACACACGCAGGGCATCAATGAAATCATCCTCACCGGCGTACATCTGGGTGGTTATGGCAGCGATTTGGGTTACACATTGTGCGATTTGATCAAAGCTATTTTGGGGCGCACCCATATTCCGAGATTGCGCTTAGGTTCGCTGGAACCCTGGGAATTTTCTGATGAGTTTTTTGAGTTATTCAATAATCCACGCCTGATGCCGCACTTGCATTTGCCGTTACAAAGCGGCGCTGATTCGGTACTGCGCCGAATGGCACGGCGCTGTAAAACAGACGAGTTTGCGGCGATTGTCCAGCAATTACGCCATCGTGTTCCACACTTTAATATCACTACCGATATTATTGTCGGCTTTCCGGGCGAAACCGATGAAGAGTGGCAACAGAGTGTCGATTTCATCCAGCAAATCGGTTTTGGCCATATCCATATCTTTACCTATTCTAGCCGCAAAGGCACGAAAGCGGCCACTTTGCCCGATCAAATAGACAATAACACTAAAAAGCAGCGCAGCCAGCAACTGCACGAAATAGCCAACGCCCTGAAACAGGCGTTTTATCAAACCAATATTGGCAAGGAATTTCCAGTGTTATGGGAAGGTTACAGCGAGGTTTGTGGCGAAAATCAAAAGCGGGTATTTGGTTATACACCAAATTATCTCCGTATCGCAGCCATTATCACTGAGGCTGAGTCACTGGAAAACCAGTTAGTAAACGCCAAGCTAACTCAAATTAATGATGATTATGTAATTGGGACAATACCCAACCTCTTCCATAGCCAGCTTACAGATAAGCAAGCCAGCGAATCTCTGGGTGTTGTTGTCTAAATCGCGCATAAGCATGGCAAAGCGGATAAAGCAATAAAAGCATCAGCAACCAGACTGCGTAGACTGTCACCAGACTATAGCCGTATTCGGGTGCTGGCAGGTTCGGCATGAAACCGAAGCCGTGATGCAGCCAATCGATTGGCATGTCTCTGAATAGGATGACAACGAGGGCAGTACCGTGAATGAGCATGAGATGAATCAGGTAGAAAAATAACGGCACCCTGCCGAATGCAAGCAAAGGACGGCTGAATTGATGCAGCTTGCTCGACTCAAATAGCACAAGACCCAGCAACATAGGCCCTAAGGTCATCAGCAAATACAACAAGGACGGCGGGTATTTCCCGCAGTTCAAGATAGCGAACAGTGTAAACAGGCTATCTTTCTGAGTTATCCAGGGCTGGTCACCGTAAATATTGTTCAGGCGCAACGCCAAAAAAATCGCGACTAAAACGAGTCCCAAAAGTACCAATAGGGTTTTGCGAGGTTTTGGCGCCCACAAAAATACCGGAGCCAGCCCATAACCTGCCGCCATCACGCCCACCCAGGGAATGAGTGGATAGATGACGGAAAAAGAGTAGCCCGGAAAATACTCGATACGGCCCGGAACATGCAGAACCGTCCATAACCCGCTCCACGTCCCCATATCGGCAGGTTGAATGGCATCGAACAGGTTGTGGCCTGCGATGATAACCAAGGCAAACAGGCCGATAGCCCAGCGTGGCAAAAAAACCAGGCCAGCCAGAATGATCATCGACCAACCCAAAGCCCAGATTACCGCGCCGTACAGGTCATGGTAACTCCAGTTGAACGACCAACCAAAGCGCACCAGCGTCAGCTCCAAAACAATCAGCCACGCACCGCGTGTGAGTAAATACCCGGCGAGTTGCAAGGAAGTCAGGTGATGGCGCACTGTAGAAAGATAAGCACTGGCTCCGGTCAAGAACACAAAAGTCGGCGCACAGAAGTGGGTGATCCAGCGGGTGAGAAACAGAGCAGCGGTAGTTTGGTCCAGGTCGGTAGGTGAGAACGGCGCATTGGAGAAGAAATCGCGGGTATGATCCAATGCCATCAACGCCATTACCAGCCCGCGCATCAAATCGATTGATTCCAGGCGGTTCAGGGCGGGTCTGTGTTCGGCACAAGAAGAACCATACCGCAAAGGCTCATTTTCACCTGTTTGTTTCGGTTCTATATAATCATGCACAATGTTGCTTAGCGGCCTAACGCAGCATTCAGCGGCTTGTCCGCTGCAATGCTTTGTTAGTAGCCAGTTGTTCAAGACGCTCCGCCAACCAGATTTTTATTATTGATTGACGTGTTACCCCGACGCGACTTGCTTCTTTGTCCAATGACTCAAGCATCCAAGCAGGAAAATCAACATTAACCCTTTTTTGATCTTGCATGACTCTTTTGGCTTTAGATAAATCCAATGAATCCAGGATGCCT
Source organism: Methylobacter tundripaludum (assembly GCA_005239965.1). GTDB lineage: Bacteria > Pseudomonadota > Gammaproteobacteria > Methylococcales > Methylomonadaceae > Crenothrix. The sequence continues at coordinate 4,549 of SBAV01000113.1, read as the reverse complement.
TCCCCATTATCGAATTTTTGGTCAAGCTCTTTAGCTTTCATACAGTTCCACCTCCTCTTGCCGCGATCGACGCACAGAAATAATTCTAATGTTTCCGTTCCGGTATGTAATTATGCAAGACCAGTGTTTTCCAGCAATCATGCCTATGATCAAGGCTCGTGGTTCATCAACAGTTTTTGCGGGAATTTCAACAAGGTCCGGATCATCCCAAAGCTGCTGAGCGCCGACGAAATCAATTCCATGTTTCTCCAAGTTGGACTGGCTCTTATTTTCGTCAAACTCGAATGTAATCATGGTATAAAAAGTATACCAATATCACATGACTTGCAAGTGGAATAGCGAGAAAAAGGCCTAACAAGTGCTTATCCAAGCCTGTTTTCTCACTAAGGCGGGACAAGAGAGCAAATCTTAACCTGTCCCGTGTTAAATTGAAAGCCGTTCTCGGCCAGATCAGCCGATTACGTCAGAATACTTTCATAATGCCGCCAAGTACTTGGTAATCATAGGGTTGTGGATTAGTCACAGGAATTTCTACAGCACCCAGTAGATACCAGTTCTGCCCAAGATGGCTACGAAAGCCGGGGGTCAGTGAGACGAAGGTGCCGCTGTTCTTGGCGCGGTTGTCGATCGGTTGGCTAACATTGGTCGAAAGATACCAGACCATATCACCGAACGGCGTGAAATCGTGGGGCGTCATGTAGTAACCTACCGCCAAATTGGCATCAAACGTTGTACGCGCACCGGATTTGGTAATATCACCGCTGTACGGAATGGTAAAACCGGCCCCCCCGCGTACTACCAAACCCTTCCACGCGTTGGCCCAAAACTGGTACTGCGGCGTGATGGACGCGACATTGTTACCATTAAAGCTGTTTCCAGTAGGCGCGCGAAAAGTAAGGTTAAACGACTGCGTCACGTCCTTGGATTCGGAAAGAATGACACGCGGCGTAATTTTCAGGTCCCCAAGATTCGTCTGTGACTCCCTGCCAGCCCCGCCCCCATTCGAAACCATCGGAATATCGGTTTGAATCTCGAAACGTTGACTAAGTGGCGTATAGTTTACCAAATCGCCGGTATAACCATCGCCGTTAAGGCCGTGTTGCCACCCAAAGACAGCAATACCCAGTCGGTAAAAGACGCCATCATAAGCATTCAACCAACCTTGCCGTGGCGCACCACCGCTGCCATTGGGAGGACTCGCCCGCGGTTTGTTCCAGCCTTCGCTAAACAGGTTACTGTAAGTGAGGTCCTGCCAATTCGATGGCTCAGAATAGACATCTCCCGTTACCGATTCGACTACAGTCTCTGTAAAGCTGTAGTCTTTACCTGCTTGGTTCGGCACTGCCTGCGTATCAAAGTTATCCTGGGCACTTATTTCCCCATTGGCCGCGAGTAGAACAACTCCAAGGTACAGTGGCGCAAAAAAACTGCTTTGAGTTTTTTTTGCAATTTGTTCTTTCATCATGATTTCTCCCGTAACAATCAAAGCGGTGTTGATTCACCTTCCGATTGTTTGCTTCTGCTTAGTAATGGCATTTTATAAACTCTTACCCGTTTAAAACCATGCTTACGGAATAAGAGCCCCCTGTTATTTGCAAATAACCAACTGATATTGCAAAAAAATGCAGCAAGTATGGAGGTGTGCAGAATGGGATTCAAGTAAAGAATTGTTAACAACGTTACTGTTGTATTTGAAGCACATCAACTTTACGCCACACCGAGGCAATAAAGTCAGCTGTCATTTCAGGCATACCCTGCGTGATCCATTGCACGATAATTTGGGCGACGTTCGGGTAAGTCACCCGAACTGCGTTTTGGTTGTATAGCCAAGCTTCGACCACCTGAGTATCTAACTCGTACATGGTCTGCCCATAACCCAATTGTTGCAAAGCAAAGGCATTGGAGAGTTGTTCCATTTGGGAATGCAGTGGTTTGGCCAGAATTTTTTTACCCGCATGCAAACTTTCGCTGGCCAGCTCAAACCCGGCATTACTGATAATACCGGCACAATCATAAAAATCCTGCTTAAACCCTTCACGCGATAAGGGTTTGCATTGAATATGGTCAAACCCACTGGCTTCAACTACTGAAGAGTAAATATGAAAATCAAAATCAACCAAAGGTGCTAACAACTTGACGACAGATGCCGGCTCTTCAAAAGGAAGATAGACAATGATTTTATTTTTATTGATAGCGGTAGGTGGCTCATGTGTTTCAATAATAGGCGGCAAAATCGGTTGATTAAAGTGATGCCAGTGCAAGCCGATACCCATGTCTACAGGGGCAAAATATTTCATTACCATGCTTGCGAGCGGATCGACACCCGCTTTCGGGATGTCATAATTAAACGCATATTGATGCCCGATGCCTAAAATTGTTTTTTTACATTTTTTAGCGGCCCATGCTGTAACCGGCTCAAAATCACTGATGATAAGATCATAAGGCTTTAAATCCAAAGCCGTAACATCTTTATAAAATTGCACAGGTTTAGCATCAACAGCGGTTTTAAGATACTTAACCTGCCCATTGCGTAGACTAAACGTTAATCCCGATTTAACCAGATACTGCTGAAAAATCTCCATATCAAAATAGTGCGACGTGTTTTTGCCGGTAAACAGAAAAGTAACGTCTATCCCTGCGTAGTACAGTTCCTTTGCCATCACACGGGCACGGGTAATATGGCCATTACCCGTGCCTTGAACCCCGTAAAATACCTTCATAGCGCCAAAAGGTGTAAACTTAAATAAGCAATACTGGTACCCATTGCTGCGCCGATCACAACATCGCTGGGAAAATGCACACCTAACAACACCCGGGAAAAGCCAACACAAGCAGACCAACTGTACAAAGGAAATGCAAATAATGGCCAAAATTCGCTACATAAAGTTGCCATCATAAAAGCGGCCGAAGTATGGCCGGATGGGAAACTGAATTGATCCTGAGGCACAATAAAACTCTGAAAATTATTCAATGCTGCCTGTGGACGATTGCGTTTTAAACTGTTTTTAAGTACGTAATACAAGGAGCGCTCCATTAAAAAAGCGCTGATCACCACCTGAGAAAACTCACAAATAATGCCATCCTGCCAGGTTATACCCAAGAAAAACAAGACGTACAAATGCCCGTCACCTGTTTTTGAAATCATTCGACAAAGCTTGTACAACGGCTCGTATAGGCATACATTAATAAAACGCATAAAAACAATAATGTCATAGCGCTGAATGGCGTATAAAAATTTCATATTGTGTACCCCCCGCTGAAAGTCATAGAGTTGCTTTTTAATTTTTCTTATTGGAACAGTTAACAGGTTAAAACGACAATGTGACAGCAATATGAAGAATCATTGACAGTTTTATGACAACATACCCGACACTAACGACTGGCGTATAATTTCAGCCATAAAACACCGGTATTTTTCCCTACATCACTAAAAACAAAACAAATAACCTATGCAAATTCAGTGGTATCCCGGTCATATGTACAAAGCGCGTAACGAGATTAAAGACATCTTGCCCACTATTGATGTCATTATTGAAGTTATCGATGCGCGTATTCCGTTTAGCAGCCAAAATCCCATGTTGACAGCGCTACGCGGTGATAAACCGTGTATCAAGGTATTCAGCAAAAGCGATCTGGCTGATCCCGGTATTACCGCTCAATGGCAAGCTTATTTGGAGCAGGAACACGGTATCAAAACCTTGGCCGTATCGATTGGGCAACCAGAAAAAATACGGCAACTGCCTGATTTATGCCACAAAATGCGCCCTAACCTGTCGACGTTTGAAAAACGCCTACAGGTGTTAATCATGGGCATACCGAATGTCGGCAAATCCACGCTCATCAACATCCTGGCAAACAGGATCATAGCCAAAACGGCCAATGAACCGGCGGTGACCAAACACCAACAGCGCATTAACATCGGCAATGATATTATTCTGCTGGATACGCCGGGTATGCTTTGGCCCAATATTGAAAATCGTGGCAGCGGTTTTCGCCTGGCCATTACAGGCGCCATCAAAGACACCGCTATAGACCATCAGGAAATCACTTTTGTTGCAGCAGAATATCTGTTGCAATGCTACCCTGATGCGTTAATGAGCCGCTATCAACTCGACGTGCTACCCGAAAACGAACACGCCTTGCTGGCTGCTATCGGTAAAAATCGCGGTTGCCTTCGTGCAGGCGGAATTATTGAAATGGACAAGGCCGCGAAAATTCTCCTCACCGAATTACGCGCTGGCGTATTAGGTAGAATCAGTTTAGAAACCCCCGCGATGATGGAACAGGAGCTCGCTGAGCTAGCCATCATCCGTGAACAAAAAGCTGCTAAAAAAATGCAGCGTAAGCAAAAGTTTCAGGGGAATAAGGATTCGCTGCCCTAAGACAGCGCTTGAGGCGGAACCACTGCACTTGGCCACAACAAAACCGACTAGAAATAATCGGAACGATATTTATTGATGATACCCGCATTTTCCGACCGTGCCGCTATGGCTATTGCACCCCGTTGATGCTTTGTGAATGACAAGTGCGGAAGCTTGTCCTCAAGCAG
>SBAV01000222.1 GCA_005239965.1 Methylobacter tundripaludum | reverse complement strand
GCCCAGCATAAGAGACAAACTTGTATTTGTCTGAAGGAATGCTCAGCAGCGTTGCTGCAGTTTGCGCCAGTTTTCATGTACAAATGACTAAAATCTGCATAGTGCGGGCGCTAACATGATTATCCGAAAGGTTGTCCCAACTGTATGAAGCATTGCAGACTCGCATGTAAAGCAAGGTGTCAGAAAAAAATAAGCCGAGCAGCAAACGCTACTCGGCTTAAACTAGGAAAAGTCTACTTCGCTTTGTTGCGCTCGGCGACCTCTTTAATCACTTCGTCCGCCACGTTTTTAGGGCAAGGCATGTAATGTGAGAATTCCATGGAAAATTGTCCACGGCCTGAAGTCATGGTGCGCAAATCGCCGATGTAACCGAACATTTCACTTAATGGCACATCCGCTTTTACACGCACGCCGGTAATGCCAGGGTCTTGTGACTTGATCATGCCACGGCGGCGGTTAAGGTCGCCGATCACGTCACCGACATGGGATTCTGGTGTGAAAGTATCCACTTTCATGATCGACTCCAATAACTGCGGTCCCGCTTTAGGAATGGATTGACGGAACGCCGCCTTTGCCGCGATTTCAAAGGCAATCGCAGACGAATCCACCGCGTGGAAAGCACCATCGGTCAGGATGACCTTGAAATCCAGACAAGGGAAACCGGCCAATACGCCCTTATCGAGCATGCTCTTGAAACCTTTTTCTACCGCTGGCCAATATTCGCGTGGTACGTTACCACCGGTAACGGCTGATTCAAACACAAAGCCGGTACCGGGTTCGCAAGGTTCAATAACATAGTTGATCTTACCGTACTGACCAGAACCACCGGATTGTTTCTTGTGCGTATATTCGTCTTCAACGCGTTTGGTAATGGTTTCACGGTAAGCTACCTGCGGCTTACCAACAACAACTTCAACGCCGTGGGTACGCTTCAGGATGTCCACCTTAATATCAAGATGCAGCTCGCCCATGCCTTTAAGAATGGTTTCGCCGCTGTCTTCGTCCGTCATCACGTGGAAAGATGGATCTTCTTTAACCATCTTGCCCAATGCAATACCCATTTTTTCGTTGGATCCTTTATCTTTTGGCGCTATAGATACTGAAATAACAGGATCAGGAAATACCATCGGTTCCAATGTTGCAGGTTTATCGGGATCGCATAAGGTGTGACCGGTTTGGACGTTTTTCAAACCAATCAAGGCAACGATATCGCCGGCTTGCGCGGTTTCGATCTCTTTAGTATCGTCTGCATGCATTTCCACCATACGACCAACACGTTCGTTTTTACCGGTAAAGGTATTCAGCAGGGTATCACCTTTTCTTAAACGGCCTGAGTAAATACGCACAAAGTTCAAGGCACCAAAACGGTCATCCATAATTTTGAACACCAACGCACGCACTGGCCGTTCTGGATCGACAATCGCGTATTCGCCAGTAGGTACACCTTCAAGGTCAGTTTCAGGTTGTGGCTTAACTTCGGTGGGATTAGGAAGATAATCAATAACCCCATCCAATACCAGTTGCACGCCCTTATTTTTAAAGGAAGAGCCACAGTAAGTCGGGAAGAAATCCATGTTGATAGTGCCTTTGCGGATGCAATGCTTGATCTCGTCGATAGTCGGTTCTTCACCGCCTAGGTATTTTTCCATCACATCGTCATCTTGATCGGCTACTTGGTCGATCAGTTTTTCGCGCCATTTTTCAACATCGGCCACCATATCGGCAGGCACATCCTTGATTTGATATTTCATCGGGTCGCCAGAATCGTCCCAAACCCAAGCTTGGCGGGTCAATAAGTCCACGACACCGACAAACTGGTCTTCACGGCCAATTGGCAGGGTCATCACAACCGGAACAGCGCCTAACACCTCTTCCACCTGCTTGATGACACGGTAGAAATCAGCCCCTAACCTATCCAGCTTATTGACGTAAATGACACGGGACACTTTAGAGTCATTGGCATAGCGCCAGTTGGTTTCGGATTGTGGCTCAACGCCGCCAGAACCACAGAATACACCAATACCACCGTCCAACACCTTTAAGGAACGATACACTTCGATAGTGAAGTCAACGTGCCCAGGGGTATCAATAATATTAAAACGGTGATCTTTCCAGAAACAGGTGGTCGCAGCAGACTGAATGGTGATACCACGCTCTTGCTCCTGCACCATGAAGTCAGTGGTCGCTGCGCCATCGTGCACTTCGCCGATTTTATGGATTTTACCGGTAAGCTTTAAAATCCGCTCGGTGGTAGTGGTTTTACCGGCATCGACGTGCGCGAATATACCGATGTTTCTATATAGCGATAAATCTGTCATGTTTTTACTCTAAAAGTTGGGCATAAAAAACTTTTTGGCGACTACTTCGTGTGTTCGAAATTCAAAAAAGTCCGGGCCGAGAAACGAAACCGCATAGACATAAACCTCAGTTACAAAGTCCGGAACTTTGATTAGCGGCTTGAAACTATGGGCTTGCGGGTAACTTAAAATCAGTGTAATGGCCTGTTAAAGTCACCATTGCCATTTACACTCCAGACCAGCCTCGAAAGCCGGCTATTCTAACCTAAAACAATATAAAGATATAGGAAACCTATCAATTTGTATTCCAGTAACGTTAAAATGGATACGTGTAATACTAAGGTGCCATAAATCCTTAAAATGACTGAATGATGGTGGTGATGTAATGTACAACGAAGCAAAAAGATGATTTTAGGTGTAGGCGTTGGCTATTAAAAAATAGAGTCAAGTGAATCCAAATAACAGAATTTTATTCGCAGGCGATCCGCATGGTAATTTTAAGCCATTGATTGCGGCTGTGCAGGAGCATAAGCCCGAAGCTGTCGTGTTATTGGGGGATTATGACTTGGACAAACCTTTAGAATATTGCCTGCGTGAAATTATCGATATGACTCAAATCTGGTGGATTCCAGGCAATCACGATTTTGAAACACCCAGTAAGTATAAAAATCTGTTTCATTCCGCATTGGCGGATAAAAGCCTGCATTTAAAAGTGATTGAAATCGCAGGGGTTAGGATTGTCGGTTTGGGTGGTATTTTTTTGGGCCGTGTGTGGTATCCGCCCATGCAGCCGAAGTGGAAGGACAAGACCCATTACCTCAGCACACAAAGACTGAATAACAAGAGTGCCGATATGTCGTTAAAGTATAAATCGGCGATTTGGTATGACGAGTTTCAGGCTTTAAAGGCTCTAAAGGCTGATATCTTGGTATCGCACGAAGCGCCTGGGTCGCATCGACACGGTTTTCATGTGATTGGCGAATTAGCGGCGGCCATGTGTGTAAAAACCATTTTTCACGGCCATCTCCATGAAAACTATTCCAGCGTAATAAAAAAAAATATTCATGTTCATGGCGTTGCCAATACGGCAGTGGCCAATTTGGTGGGCAATACCCTGAAGAATAGTAATGAAGTTAGTGTTGACTAGTGTTTTGAGCCGCTATACTTGTAATTATTCAGCTCCCTCTCTTAAAATCCCTTCTCCTTTTGAGAAAAGATTGGGATAAGGGGTATAAAATTGGCGAGGGTCTGAATAATTACCTATACTTCAGCTGTCTTAATACCAGACCAAAAACACACCATTAGAATGAATAGCCCGGCTTTACACAATTCGGCAACAATCCAGGCAAAACAGCCGCAATGGCTATTGTGGCTGGTTGCCGTACAGTTTATGGTTTTATTTGCGCCGACATTTGTGTGGCTTTGGGAACGTTGGACCATGAGCGTTTGGCAGAATGGCCATGGCATTCTGGTTACCGGCCTGGTTTTTTATCTCATCCGTGGCGAATTGCTTAAGATGAAATCACTGCCACTCAGCTCTAATGGTTGGGGATTCGCCATTCTAATTCCGGCTTTGATGATGTATATGTTAGATACCGGTATACATTCACAGCTGCTTTCGGGTATCGCCTTAGTCTTTTCGCTGCCGGGTTTCTCGCTGCTGTTTTTAGGCACAAAACGCACCAAAGCCATTTTATTCCCGTTGTCCACCTTGCTATTAACCTTACCCATTCCATTGGTTTTTACCGAATCCATACACCTGGCACTGCGCTATATCGCCACCCAAAGCGTTGCCTTTTTGCTGAAGTTAATCGGGGTACCGGTATTTTCTAGCGGCACTTTACTGGAAGTTGAAGGTGGCTCATTGATGGTTGCGGATGCCTGTAGCGGTTTTGCGACGCTGTATGCGGCCATGACAATTGCCATTCTTACCGCCTATTTTTGCACCAGTGTCAGCCGCAGGATACTGCTTATCCTCATCGCAGCGCCGCTTGCTGTTGCCGTTAACATCGCAAGAGTTATGGTGCTGGCTTTGCTGGTCAATTGGTTTGGGCTGGATATACTGGCTACCTCGGCGCATGAGATTTCAGGTTTGCTGACTTTCATGATCGCCTTGCCCATTATTTTTTTTCTGGGGCAAGAAGAGCCGGCTGTTAAATTGGAACAAGTTGGGCTGGAAAAATGATATCTTCACGTTACGCCACACTGGTAGCAGTACTATTATCACTGGCGCTCATTCCAACCATTATCCACAGCTATCTCAATTTAGCCATTGACAATAGCGCCACCACAAAAGCCATTAAAGCTGATCTGGGTGAATTTACCTCGGTACCTACCCGCCGAAATCCAGATTGGGGTACAGATACCTTTGGTTGTACAGACTGGTTTGAAAGAACCTACAAAGACAAACAGGGAAACACGGCACGATTATTTGTAGGTCGCGCTTACGATCATAAGCGCCTTTATCATCATCCTGAGTTGGCATTATCTTATGGTGGCGATCTCCGAAGTAATGGGCAAACTGTCTTATCAGGTATTCCGATAAATCTGCTACACCACGGCAGTCGCCCGAATATTGCTGCATACGCACTATTTTACGATGGCCGTTTTATCGACGCCCCAATTGTCCACCAGATAAAAAACTCAATCAGGCTGCTTGTTAGCCCCGAAAAACCGATGACCCTGTTTTATATTTCAGAAGACAATTTGGATAACCAGAAAACATTTGAAAAAACACTATCGGCTAAAGTTTTAACAGAAGCCATTAAAAGTTTTCTGGCGCAACAACCGGTTAAAGAACGTTAAAATTTAGCCTGCCGGGTGGTTTAACGGTCCAACTTCGGGGCGTAAGGGTTGGGCTGCGAGAAAGCTGCAACCCACTGGACTTAGGTATGTGCTGCCGTTTTTTTTCATCCTGAACGAACTCAGGTTACTTATGACTACAAAGCAAACAATGGCTGAAAACAATAAAGAGATCATTACTTTGGTCAATTCTCAAAACAAAAACGCTCTTAAAACAAATTGGCGCGATCATAATTGTTTATTACATGCTTGTGAATGTATGAAGGAAGTCAATATCAATGCACTCAGACAATTGCGTTTAAATCCGACAATTAAGGAACACACTAAGGCGTAATAGCGAAGCCGTATTACGCCGCATGAGTTTATTTCATTTGCACAAGCCGTTTAACTCCATTTACGAGAGAACACACAGTGGCAAATCAAACGTTCGGCACAATACGGCTATGCCTATTGCGTCTTATCGAGTTGGCTTGATTGGGGATTTTGGCTGATTGTTTATGAAGGCGGATTATCTCTAACCGGCACGTTGCAGGCATTGAAATCACTACACAGTTAAAGTATTGTTGCGCATAACGCAACATGTTATGATTTTTTAATGATTAAGTCATTTCGCCATAAAGGACTAAAGAAGTTCTTTGATTCAGGTTCTGCAGCGGGGGTTCAGCCGCAACACGCGAAACGTTTGCGGATGCAGCTGGTGGCACTGGACACCGCAACATCTCTTGAAGATATGGATATCCCAGGTTTCAAGTTGCATCCCCTGAAAGGCTCAGACCAAGACCGATGGTCGGTTTGGGTGAACGGCAATTGGCGCGTGACGTTTGAATTTCATGAAGGCCATGCTTTTGTGCTCGATTATGAGGATTACCACTAATGACTATGCATAACCCACCCCACCCTGGCGAATTTATTCGAGAAGTTTACCTAGAACCGTTTGGCATTACTGGCCGACAACTTTCTTCGAAACTCGATGTTGCACCTTCTACATTAAACCGAATTTTAAACGGTAGTAGCGGCATCAGTTCGGAAATGGCACTCCGACTATCGAAAGCCTTAGGGCGTTCCCCTGAGAGTTGGTTGATGATGCAGGACAATTATGACCTTTGGATTGCCAGACAGATGGTTAATCTTGATGCTGTCGAAAAAATTGAATTTGATGTTGCGTAACGTTCGACGCAATACAGCTATGCCTATTGCGCATTATCGAGTTGTTAAGGGATGCCCGTTTGGGAAATAAGCAACGCCCCGATGTTGTTTACAAACTAAAAATTAAAAACGGCCAAGTATCGTAGGATGAGGTGAGGAACGACCCCCCGCCATGGAATGTTGGGGTTCCTCTCGTCACCCCAACCTACCGCGCTTTTAGCGCACCAGATACAATACGCTGCGCAGATTCCATTGTCAGCACTGGTCGTGTAGTAGGTAGCTCAGCGTTTTGATCATTTTCAAGTGCCTGCGCGTCAAAGTAACCAATATCATAGCCAAGCTTGAATGTCAGGGCAATCGTAATCACCCCACCACAAGCAGAGAGGCCAATTTTTAATCGCCTTTTAACGCGAGGATTTGATAGTCTTTTCATAATCAATATCTTCGCCAATATGATGAATGGAGAAAAAACATAACCAATTGAATTAAAATGAATACTAATTTTAAAAATATCGATTCCGGATTAAAAATACGGTCAACTTTTGGCTTTAACGGGTTTTTAGTGCCAAATTGATGAAGATCAAAATTACAACGGCCTGTTTTAATTGAATGGTTACCACCATACTTTTGGCGAAGGTATTGATAATAACGCGAATTTTCATGGCTATATTATCGCATTACTCACCAGGATTCACATAGAGCCTATTTTTTCTAATAACTGAACAATTGCATTTAGCGAAAAGACACTGATGTTCCTTCTTGCTTCGGCAGCATCTTATAGTTAGCGCGTCTTATCGCGTTGCTATTACGTCTTATCGAGTTACGATTTACTGCGTTGTAAACTTTTGAAGGAAAGCGGGCATTGACGGATTGATCGCCCGTGTATTACTATTTTATCAATAGTAATACACGGGGTTTTAGTATGCATAAAGTAACTACAAAAAGACAAGTGACACTGCCGCAAGCGGTTTGCAATGCCATGGCCTTACAGCCAGGCGATTATGTTGAGGTGTTTGCGCGGGACGGTGTGGCGCATATTGTTAAGATGAACTCCGGTAATCTTGCTGGTAAGTTTAGTGCTTTGGTTAAGGGAAAAGCATTTCCATCTGTTGATGAATTGAAAGACGTGATAAAAAAACGCGCAGCCGAAAAGTTTTTAAATGATAGCAATTGATACCAATGTGTTGCTTCGGTATTTGTTTAAGCCAGTAGATAACCGCAATCCCAAATGGCAAGTTGATGTTGCTGAAGCAGTGATTAACCAAGCGGACAAGGTGTTTATTTCGTCGATTGTGATAGCGGAAATGGAATGGGTTTTAGACAGTGTTTTCGGATGCACGCGTCAGGAAATTTATGCTGTGCTGCACGAACTGGCGAACCATACTCAGTTTCAGTTTGAAGATTGGTCGGCCTTGAACAGTGCTTTGCTGGATTATATTGAATATGGTGCTGTTGAGTTATCGGATTGTTTGGTTGCAAGACAAGCACAAAATGTTGGCGCGACAACACTTTTCACTTTTGAAAATGAGAAGAAACTGGGTGCTTTACCGGTGGTGACAACGCTTAAGCAGGGTGATCACTGACTTCAACTCGAACGATACCCGAAAAGGGCACAAGTGCGCCTCATCACATCGGCAGCATTCTATGGCTAGCGCACCTTATCACGTTATGAATTGTACATTACGATTTGGCGTGTAATTTATAACCTGTGATTAAAGAGTAATACCACCATTTTATTAGGAGAACATAATGCTATACGCCGAACGTATGATTATAGAAACTGACATCGCTGGAAACCTGAAACAATTGCCCAAGCTTCTGGCGAACTCGCAGATTGAGGCGATTTTTTTGGTTATGGGGGAACAATCCCAAGCCTTACGTCAACCGCATCCAGATATTGCTGGCAAAACCGTTATTGTGGGAGATATTTTTTCGAGCGCTTCAGAAATGGATTGGAACTTGCCCCAATAAGTGTCTAACAGCCGTAACCGTATGAAAACACCGTAAACGTCGGGCATAAAAAGCATGCCCGGCCTACTTTTGGCTATTTATACATTTTATACGTTTTAACCTTGTGTACCAGCCCATCTTTTTGTAATTTCTTGTAGTTTTTCGGCGGCAATGGGTTGGTTAACCCAGCCTTCTACAAAACTAATATCATGAGAATCAGGTAGTTTATCTTGTGGGAGTTCATTTATTCGTATACGACTTGGAAGAGCAGCTGCTTCGCCAACAAAGAGAGCTTCTCGTCTTGTAAGTGAGGAAAGCATGTTGGTCAGGCCAGCTAAGCTATCAGGTAGAAATTTCGCCACATGCTGTTGATCGTTTGAATTGGTCAATCGCAAAATTAGCCACGAATTACATTGCGATAAAACCGTACTTTCTACATCAGAAGGTCTTTGCGAAACCAACATTAACCCAATGCCATATTTTCTGCCTTCTTTTGCTATTCGTCTAACCGCTTCTTGGGCTTCTTTGTATTGTGCTTCACCATGATTAGGCACATAACGATGCGCTTCTTCACAAACAAATAATATCGGATCAGCTTTTCTCTCTTCTTTTGTTTGCCATAGTTTGTATTGGAACAACAACCGTGCAATTAATGCGGTCAATGGCCCTGCAACCTCATTAGGCAAACCAGATACAGCATTTTCATTTTAAATCAGTTACTAAGTTATATTGAACTTGCACCTGGACAATTTGCCCAATTATCTATTGGTCAACAAATATTTGGAGG
>SBAV01000305.1 GCA_005239965.1 Methylobacter tundripaludum | reverse complement strand
TATTCAGTCCCCCTCTTTGAAAAGGAGGGGTTAGGGGAGGTTTTATGACAAAATCCCCCCTCAAATCCCCCCTTTTCAAGGGGGGAGGTGAATAAGTACTGTCAAACAAGCCAAATCCAACTATCTGCTATTAAATACGCTCTAACACCTGAATTGATTAACAATCGACACGTTTTTTAAAAAGGATGAGATGAGCAATCGACAACTGTACCTGGCAGCCTACGACATATCCTGCAATCGCCGCCTGCGCAAAGCCCTGTACGCCGTGCGTGGCTACGCATCCGGCGGACAAAAATCAGTCTTCGAATGCTTTCTAAGTCCCGCAGAAAAAACCGAATTGTTAGAAACAGTCAGCCAAATAATCGATCATCAAGAAGATCGCTTTATGCTGATACAACTGGCAGGCGTTAAACACATCCGTACACTGGGCAAAGCCGTATTGCCACAAGACGGACCATTTTTATACGTGGGGTAATAATGAGTAGCTTGTATTTAGATAGAAAAAACCTGGCATTAAAACTGGATGGCCAAACCCTGGCCCTTTACGAAAACGACAACAAACAAGGCACCATCCCCCTGCATTTGCTCGAACGCATCGTCGTACAAGGCAATATCCAACTGGAAGGCCGCGTACTCGGCGCATTATCAGAACGAAATATCGGCCTGCTCATGCTGTCCAGGCGATCCACCGAAGCCACTGCCATGCTCACGGCCAATGCACACGGCGATGCCAAACGGCGCTTAGGCCAATACCAAACCAGCCTGGACGAAACTGCACGCTGTACGCTTTCCCGCTGGCTAGTCATCATAAAAATACGCGGCCAACAACGCATGCTGCAACAAGCCCTACAACAGCGCCCCGATTGCCGTTACCCACTCACCACCGCCCTGCAAACCCTAACCGGCATACAAGACAGCTTACGGGCAGAAGATAAACAACTCTCCCTAGCCAGCCTGCGTGGTTATGAAGGCAACGCCGCCGCAGCCTACTTTTCCGCCTTAACCCACCTGTTTGCACCAGCACTCAACTTTACCGGCAGAAACAAACGCCCACCGCCCGATCCGGTCAACGCCTGCTTATCGCTGGGTTATACCCTGCTGCATTACGATGCAGTCCGTGCCTGTCATAAAACAGGACTGGATACTATGCTGGGTTTTTATCATGATGTCAGTTTCGGCAGGGAATCACTGGCCTGCGATTTAATGGAACCCCTGCGCCCTATCATGGATGACTGGGTATGGCAGTTATTCCGAAAACGGGAATTACGCGCCGAACATTTCAGCATAGACCAAGGCCGCTGCCTGATGAACAAAGCCGGGCGTAAATGTTTTTATGCATTCTACGAATCGAATGCCGCTCCGGTGCGTCGTTTACTACGGCGATATGGCTATGCATTGGCCAAACGCTATCTTGCAGCCTACACGGGGTAAACCATGCAAGCGTTATATATTGAAGGCAAAACAGAATGTCACGTATCGTGGGATGAACCCGCATTACGCCTGGAAATCCCAGAGCAAAGTGACCGGCTATTCCCACTGGCCAGGCTCTCCCGAATCATATCGGCAGACACCGTAGAGTGGTCTATGCCTTCCTTACTGGCCTGTGCAGATGCCGGAGTCCCCTTGGTTTTTCTGGCTCAAAACGGCGACATACGCTTGCGCTGCTGGGGACAACCCGCGCCACGACAATCGTTAACTCAACGTTTGCTGGATTTACTCTCCCGTCCTGATGGTATAGACCAGTATCAGGATTGGTATAACTCTGTCGAAAAAATGGCAGTACGCAGTTTTTGCACTACCGAAAAAATATTCTCATCAAACAGCGCATTGCCGTGGATTACGCTATCGCTGGTGTAAAACAGATGTAGCTTAATGCCTTGTAACGTTATGGATTTATTGGCATTGATAAACAAGGCTTTATTGCGGCTACTGCTACAGCGTTCCTGTATTAATTCAATTAAATCAGTCAGTAACTTTTGTTTATTGCCATTGTATTTTTTAAGCAATTGTTCCTAGGGCTTTTTGTTCAGTTCGGTTTCCGAAATAAAGGCCTGTAAATCTTCTTCGATAATCAGTGAGTGGCTGATGGTATTGGCTTTTACTTCCCTATAACCCAAGCCATCCCGAAAGAACGGGATTAAAAACTTGTCTTGCAGGTGGAGTTCGTTCATGATTATTCAATTGAAAAAAGGATAATTGATAGCGGACAATGTAAACAATTTTAGCTGATCAATGCGTCATGCACAGCAATATCAGCGGACAACAGACATTTACAAATCTATGCCAACCATTTTACGCATTGGGAGCTTTCGTTTTCATTTTTATTCAAACGAAGGCAATGAGCCACCGCACATCCATGTCCGTAATGCTGAGGGTGAATGTAAATTTTGGCTTGAGCCTATTGTTTTAGCCAGCAATCGTGGTATTGCGACTCACGACTTACGCGGCATTGAACGACTTGTCTTTGAAAACAAACAAACCTTACTGGATAGCTATAATGAATACCACCACCCTTAATACTGAAGCCCTGGCTATTAAAACCTGGGCAGAAAAACGCATGATTTATCTTGAACTGGTCGATGGTCGCATTGTTGGCTTTCCGGCAGATCGTTTCAGAATTCTAAGTAAGGCCTCCGATAATGAACTTAAAGAAGTTCAAATTGAAGTGGGCGGCTATGCGCTCAGATGGGAGGCATTAGATGAAGATTTAACGGTAAGCGGTATTATAGCCGGACAGTTTCAACTGCCTTTATCCAAACAAGTGGCATGACAGGTGTTCATCCACACCTGGCTAGTCTTCGCCATGCAATCCCCATTCAACATCTTCTTGGATAAAGGTTTCGGTTAATACCCCCAAGCCATGTCGGCACCTTAATTGCTGAACTTTTTTGTGTTGGTTCAGCGTGACTTGGACTTGGCTCTCTTATAAACTTAAGAGAAGTCGGAGTAATTATGCCAAAGAAAAACAAGTCATAGTCGTTAGAAGATAAGC
>SBAV01000362.1 GCA_005239965.1 Methylobacter tundripaludum | reverse complement strand
TCTAAGTATTGGATTTTTTCTTTGCCTTTCAATTCTATAGTTTCTACTGTGATGTTATCATCTGCTGCACCTTGTAAAAAATCTTCAATAGTTTCCAAAATATCATGGTCGATAAATCGTGTTCTCGAACCGTCGATAATAAGAACACTGTTTTCATCAACTTGGTCGAGAAATTTTCTCAGTAATGCCCTGTTGAGAAAGCTGACATCCTTATTTAATTTCAATAAATAGTGATTGCCTGATTGTGTCAGTGAAATAGCCGCATGGTGATTGGCGCGGATGACGTAGTACAAACCGATCAGAATACCGACTATGATGCCTTTTAACAGATCTGTTAATAGAATGGCTACGATAGTAGTGACAAAAGGAATCAGTTGATTCGAGCCTTTATGGAAAAACTCCATAAAAAGTTTGGGTTTTGCAAGTTTATAGCCAGTTTGCAGCAAAATCGCAGCTAGACAGGATAATGGAATGTGATTGATAAAACGGGCAAAGAACATGATACTGACCAGCAGTAATAGGCCGTGGACGAAAGAAGATACTTTGCTATGACCGCCAGCATTGACGTTGGCAGCACTGCGCACAATTACTGCTGTTATCGGTAGGCCGCCGATCAATCCGCTCAGCATATTGCCAACGCCTTGGGCTTTTAATTCCCTATCGGTGGGGGCGACCCGTTTCAGAGGATCTATTTTGTCTACAGCTTCCAGGCTTAACAAGGTTTCCAGGCTGGCAATAATCGCTAATGTTGCTGCTATAGTATAAACCTGTGGATTACTCAGAATGCTAAAATCCGGGAAAGAAAACAGTTGCAGAAAATCCGCCGGTTTGTCCGTAACAGGCAATGACACTAAATGCTTATTCGATATCGCCCAGTCTGGGGCTATTTGCAAAGCCATGGCATTGTAAAATACACCCCAGATAACAGAGATCAATGCACCAGGAATCCTTCTTAACAGGTCAATGCGTTTGACAAAGGCGGTTTCCCACAGCATCAATATCAGCAAAGCTACCGTACTGACCACTGTTGCGCCGGGCGAAATAGAGTTTAGCGCCTCCAATAATTCTTGTGTCGTTGAAAGAGCTGTTTCCTGCATATAACTTTCATCGCCTACAAAACTAGCATCGTAACCAACCGCGTGAGGCAACTGTTTCATGATCAGGATCAAGCCGATGGCCGCCAACATGCCCTTAATAACTGATGTGGGAAAATAGGCGCTGATAATGCCAGCCCTCAGAAAACCGAAAACAAGCTGGAGAAATCCGGCCAGCACAACCGCCACCAGAAAACCGGAAAAGTCACCTAGAGTCTCTATAGCATTAAACACGATAACCGTTAGTCCAGCAGCAGGGCCTGACACGCTGAGTTGCGAACCGCTAGCCCAAGCGACCACCAAACCACCCACCATTCCTGCGATTAATCCTGAAAATAGTGGTGCACCGGAGGCCAATGCCACACCGAGACAAAGCGGTAGGGCAACCAAAAATACGACGATTCCCGCGGGAACATCATTTTTTAAATGCTTTATATAGAATGAAATATGTTTATGTATCATGTTGTCTATTTCCCCAGGGGTTTTGATCCGGTTGGCTTTATGGCCACCAACTTAATTCCGCTTAATTTTGATTACTGTATGTACCTAACCTTTCAACAACCTTTCAGAGAAACGCAAAGAAATACATGAACATTTTATTAGTAGAAGACGATGCCGTATTAGCAGATGGCTTGCTGCATACCTTGAGCAACATCGGGGGCTATTTGGTAACTTGTGCAACAACTGGCGCTTATGCCGAGCATGTTTTGCTAGCACAAGATTTCGACTTGATTGTGCTGGATTTAGGTCTGCCGGATATGGATGGGTTAGAATTATTGCGTAAATTACGGCGGCGTAAAGTACCAATGCCGATATTGATTTTAACCGCACGCGATGGCATCAACGATAGAATCGAGGGCATTGAGCAAGGTGCCGATGACTATATGGCCAAACCCTTTGAACTGAGGGAGCTGGAGGCCAGGATTCATGCCTTGATAAGGCGCTGTTACGGCGGTTTTTGTAATGATATTGTAATTGGACGCCTAGCCCTGAATACCCGTGACCATCAAATTTTTGTCGATGGGCAGCCTATGATGCTATCGCCGCGCGAGTATGGGGTGTTGGAAATACTATTACTACAGGCCGGAAAAGTTGTTTGCAAAGATCGCCTTGCCCAGCGCCTATCGACGGAAGGCGATGCCCTCGCCGACAATGCCATCGAAGTTTATATCCATCGGGTCAGAAAACGCATAGAGCCTTACGGTGCCGTAATAAAAACCTTGCGCGGACTAGGCTATTTATTGGAGGCCGATGATGCATAAAAGCAAAAGTCTTAAAACCGGAATTTTGCTACGCTTGATAATTCCGCTTATTTTCTTTGTATCGTTTGAGACGGTTTTATCCTATTTTGTTACGTTGCATTATGTTGACAAAACCTATGACCGCTGGCTGCTGGACTCTGCCCGTTCCTTGGCACAGGAAATCAAGGTCAGGGATACTACTGACGTATCGGTTGAATTACCACTTGCGGCAATGGAGATTATTAAATGGGATGATTTTGATAAAACGTACTTTAAAATCAGTTCGATAGAAAAAGGCCTGATAGCTGGCGATGGTTTTGTGCCTGAAACGATGGAGCCGGTAGATGGGGCAAACCCCATTTTTTTTAAAGCGGAAATTAATGGTGACCCGGTACGCGTTGTGTCTATGCAGGTGTTGCGAAAAGAAACCCAGGACACTTTTTTTGTTCACGTGGCAGAAACCTTGAATAAACGCCGGGAAATGATGACCGACATTATATTGGCCGACCTGATCCCTCAAATTGTACTGGTCATTATTGCCAGTCTTTATTTGCTGGCAGGGTTAAAGCGCGGGTTGCAACCGCTGCATGTACTGGCAGATGAAATCGCCCAACGGTCATCGCGTGATTTGAGTCCTATAAAAGAGGCGCATGTTTTTCTTGAAGTTCGTGCGCTCACTGATACCATCAATGGCTTGCTGGAACGGTTGACTATTGCCATTGCTGCCCAGCAGCGTTTTATTGCCAATGCCGCACATCAATTACGCACACCCTTGGCCGGGCTGGTTGTGCAGGCGGAAAGGGCGCTACGCGAACAAGATTTGGCGGCAATGAAACCCGCTCTTTTGCAAATGCAGAATTGCGCCGATCGATTATCTCATACCGTGTCACAGTTACTGGTTCTGGCAAAATCAGAACCTATCGATGGTATGAGTGAATTGAAACCAGTCAATCTTTACGAAATGGTCAAAGCCACCTGCATAGATTGGGTACCTAAAGCCTTACTGCGTCATATAGACCTGAGCTTGGAATATTCTGGACAATCGATATTTATTCGAGGCGATGATGTTTTGTTGCGGGAATTACTGGCTAATCTTCTGGACAATGCCATTACCTACGGATACAACAACGGCAATATTGTGGTCAAAATTAATCATTGCCCTACACCCAGTTTGATCGTTGAAGATGACGGCCCAGGCATTCCGGACAGTGAAAAAAATAAAATTTTCGAGCGCTTTTACCGGATGCCGGACAGTCCGGGCAATGGCTGCGGATTGGGCCTTGCGATCGTTAAAGAAATTGCCGACTTGCACAATGCGCATCTTGAACTAAACAAGAGGGCTAACAGTGGCACGAGCGTTGTTGTCGTGTTTGGCGAAAGGTGACGGCATAACCCAAAATTGATTGCGGGCAAGGTAACGAATCCCCAATGCTTGCTGTGTCCTATCGCTAGGATATCTTATAAACTGATGTTACGCACCCGCCACTAAAAAATGTGTATTATTTCCCAATGGAAAAAGAAAAATTAGATTTATACACAGACTTTTTGATCTGCAACAGCGG
>SBAV01000467.1 GCA_005239965.1 Methylobacter tundripaludum | reverse complement strand
GGTAGCGTTGGCGCTCTTTTTAAAATATGAGGCCAGCAGCCGGTGCTTACAGTTTTTGGGGGTGGAGTTGATGGCAAACACTTCATCGAGGCTGTTAAAATCAGAGATGATGGTTTCCAAAAGATAACGTGTCCACCCAGGTGAGGCATTGTAGGGATCAACCGGCTGACCCATGCGAATGTCCATATCGGTATTTTTGAACAGGATATTGCCTTCGACCAGTAACTCCTCGGTCTGCCTGAAACTCAGGTTGTCAGCAAACAGCTCTACACTGTTGGACAACCAATTTTCGGACGCCCGGATCGGATAAAAGGTGATATTGGTGGGGATGATGCGTGTGGGTTTTAAGGCACAGACGAGCAACTGATCCAGGCTATCAAGCTGCAGTTGCTCTTTCCAGTGTACCAGTTGGGCATGGTTTTTATCGTTATAGGCATTCCGGATCATCGCTTTAAACAGTTCCAGACCTTGCGCCAGCACCGCAGCGCCCGTGTGTTGTTTACGCCTTTCACCGGTGATGCGCGAATAAATACTGTACTGGCCTTTGTTGTCTATCACCCGATGGTCTTTGACCATGCCGCCTTCCGGAAAAATAATGACCTTGCGGCCGCGCAATATTTGTGCGGCCAGCAAAGAGAATAGGCGAGGGTGATTATGCGGAATTGCCCCGACTTTTTGCAGGTAGTCCGCCAGTAAAGTATCGTTCTCAAAAAACTCACTGGAAGCAATGGCGCAACTGTATGCGCCGGTCTGTTCATAAATTAAAAATTGCGGGATAAAGGTTTCAAAGCGCGAAAAATGATTGAATAAAAAAATATCGCCAATTTGTACTTGATTATCTGCATGCAGCTTTAGTTTGACGCCCAGCATTTTTTTGACTGTGCCAAATAACTTCACCGAACGATGATAGGTTTCCGTATCAATTTCGTACCAGTTATCGGGATAAGTCGTTTTAGCCATAACGGTTAATCAGGTGCAGACAACTCTAATAAATGCTTGGAATTATTGATGATCGGCACGGGTGCATTATCCTCTGCCGGCAGTTTTTTGGAATTGTCGATAACAGGCGCACCACCGGCGCTATGAGTTATGCTTAATGCACTGCTACCGGTGGCTACTGCCGGGTTATTGACAGCATTGGCAGCGCTGGTTCCAGTGCCGGACGCATTATTATCTTCCGATAGCAGATCATCAGTGTCTTCCGGCGGGTTCCCATCGTGAATCAGATATTCGCGGTGTTGTATGTAGGCATTTTTAATAAAATCGTAGCGATCCACCGCGCCTTCATCAACGACTTTTTCGGTAGACATCACGTCTGATCGGGTATCGGTAACATCAAGTACGGTCGAGCCGGTGGTCGCGGCATTGGCGGCTGCGCCGCCAAACACTGAAACGTAAGTGAGAGGATTCAACAGCGCATCACCCAGTAGGCCGACGGCATCACGCGGTGAGCTGGCCCCCAAAAACGGCAGCACTGTGTAAGAGCCGGATGGTACGCCCCAAAAGCCCAAAGTTTGGGCAAAATCTTCGTTATGCTTGGGCAAATTGAGTTTGGATGCAACATCAAAAAAACCGGCTACGCCCACCGTGGTATTAATCAGAAACCGGCTGACATCCATACCACTTTGCAGAAATTTCAGCTGCAATAAATCGTTGACCGACACGCCGATGTCGTTAATGTTGCTGAAAAAATTAGTGACGCTCTGGTCTACCGGTCCTGTCGTAATTTCCTGGTAGCCTTTAGCCATGGGCTTTAAAATGATCTTATCGACATCGTTATTGAAGGAAAAGGCATTGCGGTTCCACGATTCCCAAGGGTCATCCGGATTTTTGGCTACCTTGTTTGAAGCGCATCCGGCCAGGCTGATTAAGGCTATTAAGCCAAACAGCATAAGCGGGTTGCGGACAGTATTTTTTTGCGTATTCATGCTGGTTTTCCAATCGGTTTTAGCGTGGCTTGAATGTTATCGAGTGGATGCCTTATCGTTGACAGCCTAATGCGCTTCGACAATTTGATAACGGTTCAAAAATGCTGTCGAATGCAGCTGTCTCATTTGTCGGTATCGGCTGCTTTTATGTTCCCGTTTAATGAAAATATATTCGTCGGGGGAAAAGCCATTGTTTAAAACCAGCACACTTTCAGGCTGTTGGCTGGTTTCTTCCTTGGGCAGGTAGATAGCGTCAATTTCTGTGTCAGGATGTTCCGGATTAGAAATTTTTATGGCTTGGGCGTTGGTGCCCACAAATTCTACGCCAAGCATGATATCGGTTTCTTCGGAGTGGGACAGCCAGCGTATGAAGCCAATCTCCAGTTTTTTTTGTTGTAAGCCGATAATATTGCCGACTTTGGGCTTAATGCGTTTGCTAGTCCACACCAAACCACAGCCGTTTTTACTTTTATCGATCAGTTTGACACGGGTATCGGTTGCGTTTAGCGCATCACCGCCCCTGTTCCAGACAGCCGATGGTTCGCCGGCGTTGGTTGATTTCCTGCCAAAACTGGAGCCCAGATTAGTGCTGATTTTGTGCAGCGCCCCCGTTCCTTTAAAGTCAACATAACCCTTTACGTTAGCGGCATAGCTGTTTTCCAATTCTTGGTTGCGTAAGTATTCGATTAAATGATCAAAATTAGTCACGGCCAGGCACGGATCGTTAACCTTCATGCGGGCATGTTTACGTTCGGTGTTGGAGGTGAGTGTTTTTGCCAGCCGCAACAGCATGAGTTGGTCGATATAAGGGTGTTTTAGCTCCTTATCGTAAGCAGCATCAAGCACCTTGCTGGCAACCTCAACTGTGGCGATATGCAGGACGTAAGGATCGTCTTTGTCTATGGCGTCATCGAGAATACTGGGTGGCAAATCGCGTCTCAGGTGAATATAGGGTATGCCTCTAAACCTTTTTTCGGGTACGTTCCTTAATAATTTGGCATACACGCTGTACTGGCCAAGCAGGGTGTGGATAACCCGCATTTCCTGGGGCGAAAACTGATTGGGTTGGCTCAAGTAAAACACCAAAACGTGCTTGAATGCATTGGCGATCACTTCGCCATGGTAGTTAATGGTCTCATTGTGGTGCGCCAACCGGTAAAAATGATAACAATCTGACCAAAAAGTGGCGTAAGGCTGGGTGTAAAGCTGGCTCATGTACAACAATGCTCGCCCCAATGCCTGTATGCCGTGGGTAATAACCAACGATTTTTGCTGTTGGGAGTAATAGGTGTTCTTTTTGAAAGATTCTTCCAGGCTTAATAACTTATAGCCGTTCGCCAGTTCGGCACAGGCCCAGATGGAGAATTCGAATACCGTATTTTCATCTTCAAAGGCGTGTGAGTTTTGATTAACCGTAGGTTGGGAAGTGATGCGTGCCGTCAGTTGAAAAAGCACAGGCGTCAACTTTTCCAGTATGAGCAGCTTGGTTTTCCCTGCTACCGGCGTTTTGTTAAGGGTAAGCAGTATATGCAAAAGCTGCTCACAACCTTTGGCATCATCGTCTAGCATTAAGGCTTTAAACCACCTTAGAAAATCCATGTCATTTACAGCAAATGGAAGCGGACGGGATATGGCAACAGGGCAACATCTAAACATCTTTTGGGTACCAAAACATAAACAATATGAAGGAGTAGAAGGCTAGCGGTAAAAGAACAACCCTACCAATTAGCGCCTCTCTTTTTGCCACACAATGACAGCGGTGAGTGCCCTTTTAACTATCCTGCATGACAGACACATTTTGGGCAACTAAAAATACAATTCCGTTCCCTCTGGCTAGTCGAAGGGTGGTTTTGCTCAAGTGTGCCATGCATGATAATACTAAGCGATTTCTGAAAGGCCTGAAATTGTCTTAACCCGATAACAGCATAATGCGCTGTAT
>SBAV01000516.1 GCA_005239965.1 Methylobacter tundripaludum | reverse complement strand
TTATTCTATCGTTCCCACGCTCCGGGCCGTGGGACCGATAGTAATGTTGGGTTAATACCGTACTATTCGAACGACACTGTCTCAAGTCTTTGCACGCCTGATTAGGCTATCAAGCACATCGGGAACAAAGCGCTCTGCAAATCCTGATATAAAACACAAAATAAGCAGCTTGGCAGTTTGCGCGGAATCGTAAGGGTCGCAAAGAAATTTCTGTATGGTATTGGCGCTGACCTTACAAAGTGCAGCGTCGGGTTTTGGCAGCAAATCGAGTACATTAATAAGCTGTGACCTCGCAAGCAAATACACCAGTACCGAAAATACCGCCCCGCTGACCACCAAAGAAATCATATAGGAATTCGACATGCCTTGGCCAATATCCGTTGAATTAATGGCGGAATCGGTAAAGTTGGTTGGCGTATTGGAGGCTTGTTCAAGGCGCTGCAATAAACTGACAACCGCACCAATCATGCCGAAATATACCGTTAACAGTATTAGCTGCCAGCTTTGCCCGTTAATTGTGTGGTTCGTTAGAGAAAAAATGAAGATACCTGCCGCTAGCAATACAAAAAATATAACGATAGGCACTTCTTTCTTCGCATTAATCTCAAGGTTTCTTTGTACACGATAGTAATTCATCCTTTGCATTTGCCGGGTAATGTTGACCGCATCTTCTTTCAAAAGAGGGTAACTTTCAGGCGCAACACCTTGTTGCAAAGCCGCGTCTGATATTATTTCAGGCAACCGCGCTGCATAATTGGCGTAAACGGCATCCCCTGCTTGTAAACGGAATTTTTCCCTGATTATCCACATCCTGCGCGATAACTCTTCATTCGACAGGCTTTTCAGGATAAAAATCTCCATAGACCACATTTGCGGCAAAGTGGCTGTTGTAAAATCAGGCTTGTCCCTGTCCAGACCATACGCCGATAAGAAAATATTTTTGCAGTCATTATCCAGCAATAAAAAATCGGCCTCTATCGCTGTTCTGACTTCTTCCGTATACGAATGTGAAACGCTATATGAATGTGAAACGGTCATTGATTTGTGCCTCCACCACCGGATAAAAATAGGCTGGGTGCAATGTCAGGCCTTTGAAAAAAATATCAAGTTTGAAACATTGAGACAACTTACTGTACACCGGTGTAAGCGTGATGTCTGTGAAGTATTTCACTCATAAAGTGTGAAATATTTCACATCAAAGGGAAAGCCTGTGCTGAGGAAAGCCGCACACGAGGTTTGGTAAAATAATTTTTTCTACTTTGGACTACTTGCGATCCAACAACCGCCCAATAGTCACAAACACCTCGGTAAACATAGCTTTAGTCAAGCGTTTGGTTTGTATGTTGTAACGGCTGGTGTGGTAAGAATCCACCAGAAACCGGCCATGATCCAAACTGTGCTGCACGTTATGACCAAAAGCGGCACTCCCAGCTTTGAGTCGATAACCTTTTAACACCGACTGATGGGCAATGGTACCCAAGGCCAGAATGACCGCAGGTTTCGGCAAGGCGTTGAGTTCGGCGGCTAAAAACGTATTGCACTGGTTGATTTCAGTGCCAACCGGTTTGTTTTGCGGCGGCAGGCATTTAACCGCATTGGTAATGCGGCAGTTTTTCAACGTCAGGCCATCCTGTAAAGACTCTGAAAGCAGTTGATTGCTGTAACCAAATTCATACAGTGTTTCATACAGCAATAATCCGGCATAATCGCCGGTAAATGGCCGTCCTGTGGCATTGGCACCGTGCATGCCGGGAGCAAGCCCTACAATCAGCAACTGGGCGTTGGGATCACCAAACGGTGCAACGGGGCGTGCGTGATAGTCGGGGTATTGCTGTTTTACCTGACACAAAAAATCAGCCAAACGATTACACTGTCGGCATTCTTGATCGAAAACATCTTTTGAAACCATGGTTTCCTGCTTGAAAAGGGTAGGGGGCTGTTTTGGCGAATGGGCGTTGGAGGCGTACAATAAACGCTTTCAACGCCCTAAGATGAGGCTATTATGACAGATAAACACAATACAGATGATGAGCAATGGCGCGAGAAACTCACGCCAGAACAATTTTCCATTTGCCGGATGAAAGGCACAGAAGCCCCGTTTACCGGTAAATATGCCGGTTGCAAGAAAGAGGGCGTTTACCATTGCGCTTGTTGTGGCAGCCCGCTGTTCAGTTCTGAAACCAAATACGATTCAGGTTCCGGCTGGCCGAGTTTTTATGACGTAATGCCCGAAAACAATGTTGCCGAACATACCGATACCAGTCACGGGATGCGCCGCGTTGAAGTCACCTGCAAGAACTGTAACGCGCATTTGGGGCATGTGTTTGAAGATGGCCCACAGCCTACGGGCCTTCGTTATTGCATTAATTCGGCAGCCCTGGATTTACAAGAAAAATGATGACAGCGCACGCACAGGTACAACATTTACTGGATTTTATCGATGCCAGCCCCAGCCCGTGGCATGTGGTTGCCCGCATTGAAACCGAGCTTGCCCAGCATCAGTTTACAAGGCTGCATGAAACCGAAACATGGGCGCTACAAGCGGGCGGACGTTATTACGTGGTGCGTGATGATTCATCGATTATTGTGTTTGTGCAAGGCCGACAGCCGGTGCAGGACAGCGGTTTTAAGATTATCGGCGCACATACCGACTCCCCCGGTTTGCGCGTCAAGCCCAACGCGGCCAATTACATGGACGGCCTGTTACGGTTGTCGGTAGAAATTTATGGCGGCCCGATTTTGGCCACTTTTACCGACCGGGATTTGAGCCTTGCCGGGCGCATCAGCTATAAAAATGACCAAGGCGGGATCGCCAGTGTTTTGGTCAACTTTGATAAGCCGCTGCTGCGGTTGCCCAATCTGGCCATACACATGAATCGGGGCGTCAATGAAGATGGCTTAAAGCTGCAAAAACAACTGGAATTACCGTTGCTGCTATCGGCCTTGACGGTAGAACAATTGCCGCAACCCTATTTTGCCGAACTGTTGCAGCAGCAATCCGGTATCGATGCAAAACAGATGCTGGCGTGGGACTTGGCGGTTTACGACACCCAGAAGGGCAGTTTTTGGGGTGCTGAAAATCAGTTTTATGCCAATAGCCAACTGGATAACCTGGCCTCCTGCCATGCGGCCTTGCAAGCCTTGCTGGATGAGCCGGTATTGCAATCGGATGCAACGTTGGTGGTTGCGCTGTTTGATCACGAAGAAATTGGCAGCGAAAGCACCAAAGGTGCCGATGGCAGTTTTCTACCGGATGTATTGCAGCGTATTGCGCTGGCGACGGCTACCCAGGGGCAAGATTTTCATCGGGCCCTGGCTAAAAGTTTTATGGTAAGTGCCGACATGGCGCACGCTTACCAACCCAATTTCCCGAATGCTTACGATCCTGACCATAAAGTTATGGTGAACAAGGGGCCTGTGATTAAGGTCAATGCCTGCCATCGCTACAGTTCGGAAAGCATCTCCGGGGCCCTGTTCGCGGATTGGTGCCAGCAGGTGGAAGTGCCATACCAAAATTATTCACACCGCTGCGATCTGCCGTGCGGCAGTACCATCGGGCCGATTACCTCGGCCAAGCTGGGGATCCGCACCGTCGATGTTGGCTGCCCAATGTGGGCGATGCACAGTATCAGGGAAAGCGCAGGAGTCTTCGATCATGCCGCTATGATCAAGGTGATGCGGCAGTTTTTTATCGGCGCCGCGTGACTCAGCAGCTATCATTATCGGCGTTTGATACCAGTTGCCAAGGGGTAAATTTGGCTCCTTGTGACGGTGAATTGTATCTGGTTAAGCAATTTTACGATCCTCAGCAAGCTGATGCGTTGTTTTCACTGCTTAAAAACCATATTGCCTGGCAGGAAGAAGAATTTTTAATTGCCGGCAAATGGTGCAAAGTACCACGCTTGATGGCTTGGTATGGAGATAAAGGCGCTTATTATCAGTATTCCGGGGTTAATCACCAGCCACTGCCTTGGACTACGGAATTGCTGGCCATCAAAGATAAGGTTGAACAACATTGTGGCCATGATTTTAATAGCGTGTTGCTTAATTTGTATCGAGATGGCCAGGATTCAATGGGTTGCCACTCCGATGATGAAAAAGAGCTGGGTGAGAATCCATTGATTGCTTCATTAAGTTTGGGTGATGAACGGATGTTTAAATTGCATCACAAGACCCGAAAAATAACGCTGGATGTTGTGTTAGGGCATGGTGATTTGTTGGTGATGGCAGGAGCGTTACAACATTGCTGGCGACATTCTGTACCTAAAACCAGGCAGCTAAAAACGCCAAGGATTAATTTGACGTTTCGTAAGATTTATTGGCAATGATGGTAACGACCTGGGGCTATGCTTTCCGCTTTTGAGGTAGCAAAACCCATAGCACAATTGCGACCAGAAACAGCGCAGGAACATCACCGAGAAGGTTTGTCCGCTCGTTTTCGTCCACAATAGCCTGGACAAGCATGATTGCACCATGCACGAAATTTACCCAGATTGTGAACCATATCAGGCTCAGATGTTCCATTGGGTTTCTGGCTGCCAAGATAAGAAATACGCCCAACGTTGCATATATGCCCATAATCATCTGTTCATACTCTGGCTGACGAGGTTCCCAGCCCCAGCCCGCTGGCCAGAACCACATCATCGCATAAATCCCAACGATGAAAATGATCCCAAAAATCCAAAGGGCAAAACTGAGGTATTTAAGTTTTTGATCCTGTGTCATATTTACCTCCTGTTGGCTTGATTTATGCCTGCTTACAAGTTAATTTCCGCCTTTAAAATTTATTTTCTCGTTTAATTTCCAATTGTCAAGATTAACTTTCAAGACTTGTTTTTCTAAATGGGATAAAAGGGGGTTGAATCCACCAATTTTTCAAAGCCGCCGATTTCAGTTACTTTCCTATTTCTTTGTATTCTAATGTCAAAAATACCCACACGGTAATCGCGGCCTATAGGGACATGGTGATATAGCAACCTGTTTAGGTGGAATAGCACTAACTGAATTTGCCTCACTGAAAACAGACAGCTCGCCGAGCAGACCTTGTTGTTGCCACATCTCCAGGGCAGATTGGATATCCAACAATGCTTGAACTTGAGAGATATTGTAATGTTCAGCCCATTGTTGAGCAATCGCGTCAGGCGCGTAACCCACCAGAAGTGCTTCCCAAAGCTGGCTACCGCTTGTGTTTAAGACGAATAGCTCCTTAATGTCTTGGTGCAGAATCACACTGCCTTCGCCAAGAGGAAATTGAGAATAGGCCTGTGAATCAAGTTTCATATTGTGTTAGTAGTTGACTAATTAGCTGATGCAGTTCAGGTAAGTCTTCATGAATGGTTTTCCAGACCAGTTCAAAATCCACTTTAAAATAGCCATGTGCAATACGATTACGCATGGCATACATGAATTCCCAAGGCACTTCGGCGTTATCTTTCGCAAAAGTTGCGTGGAAAAGCTCGATATTGTGGGCTGCTTCGCCGATAACTTCGAAGTTTCTGACAACTGCATCCTGAGTCTTTTTATCATCAAGAAAGTCAATTTCGGAGCTATCTTCAAGATAATGATAAATACGTTCAATGGCTTCAACGATGTGTTCGAGATAATCGGGAATGCGTAAAAGGTCTTTTTTGCTCATACTGACTGCGCTTCATTTAGCACTTGGTCACGGAATTTGTCGGGCAAGGCTCTAGGGGTCAACACATCCACCGTCACATTGAGCAAGCGTGCCACCTTAACCTGAATTTTGGCAATATCCATCAATGTGGTTTCCGGCGTGGGATCGACCAGTAAATCCAAGTCGCTGTCATCGGTGTCATTGCCGTGCAACACGGAACCGAATACCCGCACGTTGTTGACACGATGGCTGAGTGCGATTTCACGGATGACATCGCGGTGGATTTGCAAGGCTACGGATGGGCGCATAGTGAGTTACCTTTAAAGTTGATTTTGTAAATACTACAATAGTAATCGGTATTTTATGGTCTCATTAAATTTTCGCAAAGTGTGAATCAAGTTTCATATTGTGTTAGTAGTTGACTGATTAGCTGATGCAGTTCTGGTAAATCGGTGTGGATGGTTTTCCAGACCAGTTCAAAATCCACTTTAAAATAGCCATGTGCAAGGGCATTTCGCATTTCGTAAGCAAAGTTAAACGGCACTTCGGGGTGTTGCTGGAAAAATTCGACATGATAGCGTTTGATGTTGTTGGATGCTTCGCCGATAATCTCAAAGTTACGAATGACAGCATCTTGTGTCTTTTCATCTTGCAAAAATTTAATTTCATCGATGTCTTCGATGTAGCAATGAATACGCTCAATGGCCTGCACAATATGGCCGAGATATTCAGGCAAGCGGAGGCTATCAGCTTTACTCATAAGGCTACCGCCTCCTGTAAAACAAGGTTTCTGAACTTGTCAGGAAGTGCTTTGGGAGTCAGCACATCCACCGCCACACCCAGCAATTCTTTAAGCTCATAACGAATAGCTCCAATATCCATCAATGTGGTTTCCGGCGTGGGATCAACCAGCAAATCCAGGTCGCTGTCATCGGTGTCATTGCCATGCACCACGGAACCGAATACCCGCACGTTGTTGACACGATGGCTGAGTGCGATTTCACGGATGGCATCGCGGTGGATTTGCAAGGCTACGGATGGGCGCATAGTAAGTTACCTTTAAAGTTGATTACGCTTTAGGTTAATGGAATTAACAGTTTAACCGTTTTGCCAATACTCCCCGGCAACAGCTTTACCCAAAAACCTTCCATCTTGGACAAGCTGCCAATGGCACCCGGCGTTATATCATCAGAAGTTTGGTAAGCGGAACCGCTGTATTTCCACATCATCTTGGCGGCAACATTGCCGGTTTCGGCAGCGCTGAGGGTGTAAGCCGTTCTCTCTTTTTCAAGGAGTAGACTGAACAATTACAGTACGGTCAAGCCATTTGCATGTTGTGCCTTGCTGACACACAAATCCATGGCTAAATTTGCATCGTCAACAACACCAGGGATTAATCCTGCAAAATCAAACAACTGCCTGTCCGCCAATTGTGAAGGTGCTACATTTTGTAAACTGGTGAATATGGTTTCCAGACGCCCCGGAAATTGCTTATCCCAGCTTTTTAACATGGCTTTCATGGCTTTTCTTTGCAGGTTTTCTTGAGAACCACACAAATTACAGGGGATGATAGGGAAGTCTTTAAACGCAGAAAAACGTTCAATATCTTTTTCCCGGCAGTAGGCGAGGGGGCGGATAATGATATTTTTTTTGTCGTCACTCAACAACTTGGGCGGCATGGCTTTTAGTTTTCCCCCGTAGAAAATGTTCAGGAAAAACGTCTCCAGGATATCATCACGGTGATGACCCAAGGCAATTTTGGTAATGCCGTTGGCTTCCGCATAACCGTACAACGTGCCACGCCGTAACCTGGAACACAGCCCACATGTAGTGTTGCCTTCCGGTATCACCCGTTTGACTACGCTGTAGGTGTCTTTTTCAATAATATGGTAGGGAACACCCAAGGATTCAAGATAAGTGGGCAGTACGTGTTCTGGAAAGCCGGGCTGTTTTTGGTCGAGGTTAACTGCGATCAAGTCGAAATTAACCGGGGCTGTTTTTTGTAAATTCAACAGTATGTCGAGTAGCGTATAAGAATCTTTGCCACCGGACAGGCATACCATGATCTTGTCGCCGTTTTCGATCATGTTGTAATCGGCGATGGCATCGCCAACATAATGGCGCAAACGCTTTTGCAGTTTATTAAACTGAACCCTGGATTTTTGATTGGTAGTATCAGACATTAAGAATTTGAACCTTGTGCCTTTTACCCCTTACCTCGCTAGGTACAAGGTAAAAGGTTCAAGAAATGTTGCGCTTATCCGTTATAACGCTGGAAAATCAACGTAGCATTGGTGCCACCAAAGCCAAAACTATTGGACATGATGGTATTTAAGGTGACGTTGTCCTGGCGCTCACGCACAATCGGGATGCCTTCCGCGCCAGGGTCAAGCTGGGTGATATTGGCGGAAGCGCTCAGAAAGCTTTCTTCCATCATCAGCAAGGAATAAATCGCCTCATTTACACCGGCGGCACCCAAGGCATGACCTGTCAATGATTTGGTGGAACTTACCTTTGGCACGTTATCGGCGCCAAACACAGCCCGCAGCGCTTCCAGTTCTTTGGTGTCACCTACCGAAGTGCTGGTGCCGTGGGCGTTGATATAGTCAATTTTGCTGCCATCTGTTGTTGCCATGGCTTGCTGCATACAGCGTACAGCACCTTCCCCAGACGGCTGCACCATGTCATAGCCATCAGAGGTGGCGCCATAACCGACCAATTCAGCATAGATTTTTGCGCCACGGGCTTTGGCATGTTCCAGTTCTTCAACCACCAAAACGCCACCGCCACCGGAAATAACAAAACCGTCGCGGGTTTCATCATAAGGCCTGGAAGCCGTTGCCGGGGCATCATTATATTTGGAAGATAAAGCCCCCATTGCATCAAACAACACCGACAGAGTCCAATGAACCTCTTCGCCACCGCCAGCAAACACCACATCCTGCTTGCCCAATTGAATCAGCTCCATGGCATGACCAATACAATGGGCACTGGTTGCACAAGCCGAGCTGATGGTGTAATTGACGCCTTTGATTTTAAAAGGTGTGGCCAGACAAGCGGTATTGGTACTGGACATGCAGCGGGTTACCATATACGGGCCTACTCGCTTTACGCCTTTTTCGCGCAGTATATCGGCGGCCTCGACCTGGTTGGATGTAGATGGACCACCTGATCCCATCACCAGGCCAGTCCTAAAGTTGGATACGTCGGATTCGCTCAAGCCTGAATCATCAATGGCTTGCTGCATGGCGATATAGTTGAATGCCGCACCATCGCCCATAAAGCGTTTTACCTTACGGTCGATGAAGGTATCAAAATCGATATTAATAGGCCCGTGGACATGGCTACGAAAGCCCATTTCTTTATAAACATCGGAAAAAACAATGCCTGAGCGACCTTGTTTCAGGGAATCTGAAACTTCTGTACGATTGTTGCCTATGCTGGAAACGATGCCCAAACCGGTTATTACGACTCTTTTCATGCGTTAAATCCTAAAAGTCTGCGGTAGAAGTAAATAAACCAACCCGTAAGTCGGTCGCTGTATAGATCACTTTACCGTCCACTTCCATAGTCGCATCGGCGATACCCATATAGAGCTTGCGCATGATGAGCCTTTTCATATCAAGGCGATAAGTGACTTTTTTTGCAGTGGGCAATACCTGGCCAGTAAATTTAACTTCTCCCACGCCTAAGGCACGGCCTTTGCCGGGGCCACCCATCCAGCACAAAAAGAAGCCAACCAGTTGCCACATGGCATCTAACCCTAAGCAGCCGGGCATGACGGGATCGCCCTGAAAATGACAAGCAAAGAACCATAAATCCGGCGTAATATCCAGTTCTGCAATGATTTCGCCTTTGCCATACGCCCCACCTTCATCGGTAATCAACGTAATCCTGTCCATCATTAACATATTAGGCAGGGGCAGTTGTGCATTTTTCGGCCCGTATAGTTCCCCTCTACCGGACATCAGCAATTCTTCGCGCGTAAAACTATGCTGCTTATCCATAATATTTGTACCTTTATACTTATAATTAAGTCAGCTATTATCTTACAGCCATCGAAAAAAATCAGCTCAATTTTTAGCCGCCGCAATATCTGGCAGCAAATTTTTCAGCTTTAAGGTATTTCTTTGTAAGCGGTGTTGATAAATAACCGCGTAGGACAGCACAGCTGTAACATATTTTCGGGTTTCTTTATAAGGGATGTATTCCACCCAAAGATCAATAGGCATGGTTTTACCCTTAGGCAGCCATTTTTTGACGCGGCTAGGCCCAGCATTATACGCAGCCGTTGCCAGTGCTACGTGGCCATTAAATTGCTTGAGTAGCTGCTTAAAGTAATAACTGCCGTATTTGATATTAAGGTCGGGATTAAACAAGTCGTTTTCAGAATGCCAGGTTTCATGCAATGCTTTAGCGATTTGCTGCCCCGTGTCGGGCATTAATTGCATCAGGCCTTTAGCCCCCACTGTGGAGGTTGCCATTTTATCCATCATACTTTCCTGGCGCATCAGGCCAAAGACAAGCGCTGGGTCAAGATCGTGCAAAGTAGCGTTGCTTTCAACCTGTGTCTGGTACTGGGTTGGAAAACGCAACGCCAAATCATCCCAGTAATCGGCTTTTGTTAAAGTGATGATAGCCGTTTGCTCCCAATGCCAATGCTGTGCAAGTTTAGCCGCCAGTAACAATTGCTCTTTGCTTAGTTTTTTAATGATACCTGGCCAGTTTCTTCGTGCATCCAGGTCTCTATTCAAGGCGATAAACTCTTCTATGACTTTAATCTCAGAGGTTTGTCGCAGTGTTGTTAGCGCCTCTTCGGTTAAAACTATCGGTTTGTCATTGAGTTGATACGGCTGATTAAGGGAATCTGCCGCCAAAAAGCCATAAAAACTGCGATCTTTAGCCAGCGTGGTGTAAGTGGCTAGTGCTTTGACATTATCGCCGGTTTCGCCCAGTGCTCTGGCGAACCAGTATTGCCAATGCGGGTCTTGTTGTTCTTTGGCTGACAGTTTTTTGTATGCCTCAATCACATGCGGCCAATTTTGTGTGAACAAAGCAGAACGAATGCTCCAAATTCTGAGCTCTTCATCAGGCTGATTAACGTACTTTAAACGGTCGTAAGCACGCTGATCCCGACGCATGGCCAAGGCCAGCGCAAGGCGGTGTTCAATGCGCTGGCTGGTTTTGTTGTCCATTGTGAAAGACTGTTTTTGGGCATCCCAAAGACTCAGCGCCAAATTAAGGTTGGTTTTGGCTAGCCTGTCTATGCCGTGAGCAAAAAGTTGCCCCATCAAACCGGCTTTCGTCTTCCAAAATGCCTTATTTTGAATGATTTCAGGAGTCTGATGAACCTGTAGCCATTGCCTGGCAACAGCTTGATCGTCTTGATTGAGCAAGTTTAGCGTAGCGTTGGCTTCGCTCATATTATTTTGCTTTAAGGTTGCTGCAAAGCGTTGCCAGATGACATCAGGGGTTAGTTTTGATGATGACGTTAATGCGTTAAATAATGGCGTACAGGCTTCCGGGAGTGGCTGCACGGATGCCCACAACTGTTGCGCCTCAGTTAATGCCAGCGCCTGGTTACCCGCCTGGTAATTTGCCCAATAGAACTGGCACGTTAGGTTTTTATCTTCGCTGGCTTGATAGTATTTGATGAATTCAGGCCAGCGTTGTTGCCCAGCCAGTCTGTTTAACCATCTTGAGCGCAGCAGCCCGGCGTAATAGCTGTCTTTATGCGTCGTTAAAAAATCGGTGATGGCTGCTGTTTGCGACAGCCTGTTTTTTAGCCATTGGTATTGTAAATACGGGAACAACGGATAATTAACCAGCTTTTTTGATAAGCGCAGAAAATCCTTTTTTTTATCGTCAGCCAGCAGTTTTTCGGCCGTTAAAAAATACTCGCGTTGTTGGGCGAGGGTAGGGGGCGTTGTGACTGATTGGTACCAGAAAAATAAGCCGGCACCAATCAGTAAAGCCGCAGCTAGGTATTTTATGCGCATAGTTTACCTTACCCTTACCCGGCCGACATCTACTTAACTGCCGGTTCGACAATGGCTTTCGACGTACCAGTCCCTATGCTTTCTGCTGCATCTTTAAGGTAAGTCTGTTTTAAGCGTTTAAATGCCGACCACAAGGTAGTATCCATAACCACCTCATTACCAATAGATACGATGACACGGGACAGTTCCGGTATTTTGGTCTTGGTGGACGTTAAATACACCGGCTGCACATACAGGACACTGTTGCCCATTGGCAGGATAATCATACGTCCCATTTCTACGGAAGAACCGTATTGCCCCCATAAGGTAAATTGCGCAGAGATTTCCGGATTCTGGTTGATTAAGGCCTCAACCTGAGCGGGGCCGTTAACTTGTACATCCTTGCCGAATTTGTAGACGGTAATGCTCGGTTTGTATTCCGTGCTACATAAGGTGCTGTCCAAGACACTGGCGACACCTATCATGCTGAGGTTGTTGCGGTTAATGGGGGTCATGGGGTTAATCATGACAAACTCTTCCTTGCCGTTACAATTGCCGAAATTCACGGTTTGGTAATAAGGTAACACAGCGTTATTCCTGACGTTGGCTTGCGTCCAGGTTTCTGCCTGTTCGTAGAATAATTCAGGGCTTTGCTGATGGTATTTGGCAAAAATCTTCATTTGCAAATAATACAAGTCACGCGGATAACGTAAGTGTTTGCGCAATTCTTCCGGCATCTCCTGTAAATTTTTAAACAAGCCCGGATAAGCGTTGCTATAGGCTTGAATAATGCTGTCTGATGGATTGGAAATGTAATAATCGACATCGCCATCGAACGCATCCACCACGATTTTTACTGAATTACGGATATAGTTGAATTTTGCTTGGCCTGGGAAGAAGCTGTCATCAGCGGGTTTTGAAACCGGATAATGATTTGATAAGGTGTAGGCATCCTGTATCCAGTAAAAGCGGTCTGGTGTCACCACCAGATAAGGGTCTTTGTCCAAGTGTAAAAAAGGTGTCAACTTACCGATACGTTTTTGGATATTTCTGTGTATTTTAACCTTGCTCTCCGTAGAGATATTGGTCGAGAAAAATACGTTTTTTTCTTTAAAGTAAAAAGCAAACAGGGCTTTTCTAAAATAAGATGGAATGGGGATGCCGCCTTTGCCGTGGTAGGCACCTGTAACGGCAGGGTTGGTGCCTGCAATCCCCATAATGGTCAGATTATTGGGGACAATGGCATAATCGTACTGGCCTTCACCATAGTAGATATCAGGGTGCTTAACATTGAAGCCCACATCCGAGTGCATATTCAGATCGCGCAAATACCAGACCACGGGTTTTTCAGCATCTTGCGCGGCAGGCGTTGCCACAGCGCCATAACCGTGTGTATAACGCAAGTGGGTGTTTTCCCAATTTTGTGCTTCCTTGGGCAGTTTTGAGATATTGATTTCCCTGGCCGCCAAATTAACTTGCCGGATTTGATTGAATATGGCGTATTGGTCCTCATCCACCGACAAGAAGTTGTAGTATGGCCTGATCTCTTGCAGTTGCTGATAGCTGTCCAGCAAATACTCCCTATCCCATACCGGAATATTTTCAAAACGTTCCTGCGTACTCCATTTTTCAATGTCTGCAGCGGCATTCAGTTTGATGGGAAGATCGACGGTTTTAATATTTTTCAGGTCGTAGGCATCCAATGTGGCATTAATATTATGTTGAATGAACGGTTTTTCTGTTCTGACCGGATTAGGGTCAACAATAAATTCCTGAATGGTATCGGGGATAAAGTCTATTTGTGGTAAAACCAAAATACTGATAAAAAACGCCGACGATATGAATAACGGTGTTTTGATGCGGTGCTTGTCGGAGAAAATATACAAACTCGCGGTGACCGCTGTTGCCAGAAAAGACGCAATGCCTAACCAAATGAGGGGTAATTGGTAGCGTATTTCTACGGAACCTGGGCCATAAAATACCGGTTCATGGCTATTGGTATACAGCAGCGAAAAACGGTGCAGTAAAAATCCCCACACTACAAAAAGTACCACAAAGCCCATCAAGATGGTGAGGTGGATTTTTGCGCCCAGATGAAATTCTTTACTTTGATCAGGCACAAAGATATGTTCCAACCAATACAAAGCGCCTACCATAAAGAAGATTAACACCGCCGTTATCAACAGTTCCTGTTGTATGAGCGAGTAGATAGGGTAAGACAGCAGGTAGAAGCTGGCATCGTTGCCATAAATAGACTCCTTCACGCCAGAAGGACTGCCAAAAAAATACAGTAAGGATTGTTCCCATTGGTTGTAAAAGGGAAGGGCAATAAATATCGCCAGTATCAGGGCAATAGGCGTATATATTTTTGCCGAGCCATACATAAATGCATCTGCGAAGCGTTGAAACCTTTGATTTTTGGTGAAACTACTTAAAACTTCTTCGCGTGGATTCAACCCCAAATAAGAGGAAGCGACCCAGAAATGGAAAAAGAAAATAACAAAAAAAATCAGGGTAACGCCGCCGGAAAGAAAAAATTTGTAAAGCAGTCTCAACCAAAAATAGCTTTCCAATTTTAGTGATTGAAACCACCATAAATCAACAAATAGATCCAGAAATATGAAATGAAAAGCGACAACCAGGACAACCGCAAGAACCAGTGTTGCTCCAATCAACGCGGGTAATAACTTTAAATTCTGCATAATGCCCCCGATGTACTGTGTGTATGTTAACAATGCCCAGATAATCCCTTCTCATTGCTTAAACGAGAGTACCTAAGGTATGGATGATTGATTGTTATTCTAACACTCAATTAGATATTTATAATGGTTTAGGGCAACAGGTAAGCCGCCAATATTGGATTATCGGCTATTTCATCCGGAATCGAAATCGGAGTACCGTTGCTGGTTTCATCGTCAGATTTGCAGTGTTTGCCGCTATTGTCGCCATTATTCTATGGTTCTTTGGATTCCTGCTAAACATCAATTCAACCTACGCCTAGGTTGAGTCAAATAAATTTACAGTACATCAACATAAAGCGAATAAGTTGGATGTTGCCTATTGATAAGGATTTCAGTGGGTTATTACAGGCGTCGACTGATGGTTGATGTAAGAAAAATATACATATCTAAATTGCGTTAAGCACTGTACAAAAAACCATCTACGTTCTGACTTATCTATTAGTGGCTGAGCAATTCAGTTGATTTTGATAAAAAACGGCAACCACTATGCATTCAAATTTTATTTAAATCAACATATTAAGAGCAAATGATCTTGATCTTGCCGCAATGAGCCTTTTTCAATAAATATCTTTTTTAAAAAATGGCCTGGAAAATGCTTGCTGTTTATACCAGCCCCAATCCAAACATACGGAATTTTACATTAGGCATAACATAGACCTGATTGCGGTTAATAGCGCATCGCTTCATAGAGAAATGCATATGAACGTAAACAACGATAACCCACTGACGCCCGCCTTGTGCAAACTAATGCAAGCCTGCCTTGCCCTGAAAACAACGGATACCAAAACACTTGCATCCTATTTAAATCGTTCACCAGCAACTATCCGAAACGAATTTCAGCGTATTCTTGTCCTCATGGATGTGCATTGCAGATATGCTGCATTGAGAACAGCGGAAGATGAAGGGTGGTTGTATCCTCAAAAAAACAGTGACAAGGGCTGAAAATGATGCAGCTGCATCATTGTTAGCTTAAGGCTTACTTCTACTTTGTTAAATCAACATCGCCCTATCATGTTGAAAAAACCAATTGATTTTTAAACGCATAATCAATCGATGCTTGCCTCCTCCTGTGT